>DATISA010000294.1:0-12241 GCA_035469245.1 Gemmatimonadaceae bacterium | reverse complement strand
CGTCGACATCACCGGCACTCTCGAACGCACGCCTGTGCAGGTGGGCGATACCTTCACCTACACGATGAGTGGACACAACAACGGTCCTGATGTCGCGAAGACCGTCCGGGCCTATGTCTCATTCAGCCAGGAGGTCGGCTTCGTCTCGGCCGTATCGACGCAGGGCAACTGCACCTACAACGCGACCTACAGCAACGTCGACTGCAACCTCGGCGATATCCCCAGCGGCGGCACGTATAGCAGCACACTCACGCTCCGCGCCATCAGCGTGAGCTCGCTCACCACGTTCTCTGCAAACGTCAGCACGTACTCCCAACAGACCGTCACCACGAACGACACGCACACCACATGGTTGCGGATCACGGTGTGCACGCCGATCACCGTCTCTCCCGCCACCCTACCGCGGGCGATTCAAGGCGTCACGTACCTTCAGACTTTCGCCGCCTCAGGCGGCGCTTCGCCGTACTCGTACCGCACGTCCGGCACGCTGCCGCCCGGTCTGACGCTCAGCGCCACCACGTTGCAGGGCACGCCGACCGCATCGGGCACTTTTGCGTTCACGATCGTCGCGACAGACCGAAACAGCTGCACCGGCTCGGCGGACTACACGCTCGAGGTCATCGCAGATCAGCAGCCGCCGTCCATCACCGCGCCCCCCGCGGCGACGTTCGGCACCAACCACGGATGCGGCTACGTCGGCTCGATCGGCGCGGCGACTGCGACGGACGACGTGACCGCAGCCGACGAGTTGGTCATCACGAACGACGCACCCGTTGTCTTCCCGCTCGGCGTAACCACCGTGACCTGGCAGGCAAAGGACGCCGCGGGCAACACCGCGACGGCTGCACAGAATCTCACGATCGTCGACGACGACGCTCCGAACATCGCGGCACCCCCGGCCATAACCGTCGGAGCGAACGCCGGCGCGACTTACGTCGGTGCCATCGGGACGCCCGTGGCGAGCGACAACTGTTCCTCCGGCGCGACGCTCGTGGTGACGAGCGACGCGCCGTCCGCGTTCCCGCTCGGAACGACGACAGTCACCTGGAAGGCGATGGACGCGGCCGGCCACGTGTCGACCGCAACACAGCAGGTGACCGTGATCGATGATCAGCCGCCGTCGATCGTCGCACCACCGTCGATGACGTTCGGAACGAACGCCGGGTGCACATACGCGGGCGCCATCGGGAACGCAGTCGCGACTGACAACGTCAGTTCCGGCGCGCAACTGGTGATCGCGAACAATGCGCCGGCGGTCTTCGCCATCGGCGGCACCACCGTCACCTGGACCGCAACCGACGCCGCGGGCAACTCCGCGAGGGCCACGCAGCTCGTCACGGTGATCGACGACGATCCGCCATCGATCTCAGCGCCGGCCGATGTCGTGCGACTAGCGGACGGACCGGCCGGGGTGCTTGTGCCGACGGCCGAGCTTGGGACGGAAGCGGCGAGCGACAACTGCGGCGTGACGACCGTGCAGCTTACGGGCGTTCCAACCGGCGGGCGCTATCCGATCGGCGCGACGACCCTTACATGGACGGCGACAGATACGGCGGGCAACACGAGCAGTGACGCGCAACTCGTGGTCGTGCGCTACGGCACCTGCCTCCTCTACGATGCGACGAAGGCGTACAAGAGCGGCGCGACGATTCCGCTGAAGCTGAAGCTCTGCGGACCGGATCAGACGAACCTGTCATCGCCATCGATCACACTTCACGCGCTGGACGTAGTCGGATTGGAGGGAAACACGTCTAACGGGCTCGACGACGCCGGCCAGGCCAACCCGAACTTCGACTTCCGCTACGACGAAGCGCTTGGCGGATATATCTTCAACCTGAAGACCACCGGGTACGCCGCAGGGCGGTACACGCTGCGCTTTACCGTGGACGGCCAAGCCGGGTACGGTGCGGACTTCCAGCTCCGCTAGCCAGCCGGCCCTTGGTACGGCGCGCTCCGGGACGCAGTGCTTTCCGGCCGGATCGCGTCTGTCGCGCTCCTGGGATGATGACGACCGTACGCGCGCGAGCAGCTCAGGCGACTCAGCACCTGCGGAACCTCTGCACAAGTCGTCATCCTGAGTCGGCGAAGCGCGACGAAGGATCTCAGGATGCGAAAACGCCTGCGATCACGAGATCCTTCGCCCCTCTTCGCGGCTCAGGATGACATGAACAACGACTTGCGCAGAGGTTCCCTGATCGATCTGCCGTTCCCTGCGCCTTCGCTCCGCTGCGCGTACCAACACGTCCGGCCGCGAGTCACCTTCGAAACGAACGGCCCTTTCAGACCGGCAACTGCGGCCACCCACCCACCATTCGCGTTTCATCCCGGTCCATGCTCGCGATCACTGCCGTCTCCCGCTGAACACGTAGCCGGGATAATCGTCCCGCGCCGCCGCCGATGCGGACAGGTCGATATTGACCGTCGCGAACGGTGCGTCGCGGGTCGTCCGCGCCAGGATGGTTCCGTACGGGTTGATGATCCATCCGACGCCGCCGCACGCACCCGTCGGATCCACGCGGTTGGACGACAGGCTGAATGCACCCGAGCGCACCGCCGCGACCACGCCCACCGACAGCCACTTGGCCGTCGTGCCGGCGGCCGTCGCGCGTGGCGACAGGATCACCGGCACGCCACGCGCGGCATAGGCGGCGTAGGTCTCCAAGGCCCACAGCTCGGTGCAGATGTTGAGGCCGAACGACCAGGCGCCGGCGCGGTATTCCGGGAAATCGGAATCACCCCGGTCGAACCAGCGCGCTTCCCAGCTGCCCGCTTCATCCGGCAGGAAGAACTTGCGGCGCAACGGCACCAGGTCGCTGGAGGCTGACCACAGGAACCCCTGATTGAAGCGCCCGCCGTCGATGGTGACGGGACGGGTCCCCACGACATACGCGACGCGCAACTCGGGAAAGCGACGGCGCCAGACTTCGCTGAGTGCCTCCGCGGCCGCCCAGCGGGCAGCGTCGAAGAGCACGTCCTGCCAGACCGGATCGACCATCGCGAACTCCGGCAGCAGCACCAGCTCGGACGAGTAGCGCACCGTGTGCTCGCACAGCGCGGCCCATGCGGCGGCCAGTGCTCCTGGCTCATGAGGGAGTTCACAGACGGTGACACGCATGCTCGCTTCGAGGCTCGGCGCTACCAGACCCGCACGCGTTTCGCGGGCTCGACGTACAGCCGCTGCCCCGGGCGCACGTCGAACGCGTCATACCATGCATCGAGATTGCGAACCGTGTCCGCTCGATACTCCTCCGGCGCGTGATCGCTGGTGGCGGCCTGCTTGCGCAGCGCGCTCTCGCTGATCCTCCGTCGTTGCGTCCGGGCGTAAGCGATGAAGAACTCCCGATCCTGCTCCCGCATGTAGGCCGCATCCGTGGCCCGGCTGCCCAGCGTCTTGCGATAGGCATCGAACGCAGCAGTCAGGCCGCCGAGGTCGGCGATGTTTTCGGTGCGCGTCAGTTTGCCGTTGATCGAGAGGCCAGGGAACGGCTGATATGCAGAGAACTGATCCACGAGCGGCTGCGCGGCTGCCTGGAATCGCTGCATGTCCTCGGGCGTCCACCAGTGTTGCATCCGGTGCTCCGTGTCGTAGTCGGCGCCGAGCACGTCGATGTAGTGCGTGAGATCGTGGCCGATGAGCGCCCCGACGGAACCGTAGGCCGCGGCGTCGGATGACGCGTGATCGTACTTGGGAGGCTCCAGCAACGCGGCCGACATCACGTATGCGTTCTGCTGGAACATGAGCAGCGCGCCGACAGTCTGCGGCGCCATGTACCAGTATTTCAGGTTGACGGGTTGGCCGAGGCGGGCGACGGCACTGCGGTAGTCGCGCTCCCAGACGCGCCGCAGATTGCCCAGCGCATCTGCCGGGTCGACGGTCAGCGACGCTTCGTCCTCCCATGAGTCGGGATACCCGATCCCCACGTACACCGTCAGCAGTTTCGACAACGCACTGGCCCTTGTGGCCGGCGACATCCACGTCGCGGCCGCGACCCGCTTCGACAGCGCTGCGCGGACATCCTCGGAGATCCGCTCGATGCGCGCCTTCTGCGCGGCGGGGAAATAGCGCTCGGCGTACATCCTCCCCAGCGCGTCCCGCATCGCCGATTGCGTCACAGCGAGTGCGCGCTCGGCACGGGAGGGCGGCGGAACAGGACCTGTGGCCGCTTGCATCGCCAGCGCTTCGCCGGCGAATGCGCGCGGCAGGACGTCCGCGAAATCGTGGATGGCGTGAAAGCGCAGGTAGTCTTTCCATGCCTCCAGCGGCTGCGACGCGACCTGCGCCGCTAATCCGATCGCCGCACTCGGCTGCCAGACCACGAATTCACCCTGCCTGGACAACCCCGCCCCGTCGAAGAAGACGCTCCAGTCCATCCCGAGGGCGCGTTGCGCAAAGTCGGCACGCGTCCACACGTGATCGGCATTGTGGTCGTTCGACGACGCTTCGGGGGTGGCGTGGCTTTGGGCGATCGCCGTTTCCAGCGCCAGCACCGCGCTCGCGCGTTCGTCTGCGCGGTCGAAGCCGGCGAGCGTGAGCATCTTTCGGATGGATTCGCGATACCGAGTGCGAAGCGCCTCCTTCCCGGGGTCGGCGCTGAGATAGTCCTCGCGGTCCGGCAGGCCCAGCCCTCCCTGCACCAGGAAAGCGACGTTGGTTTTCTCTCCGTGGATGCTCTGCTCCACGGAGAGCCCCAGCACGCTGGCTGATTTGTAGATGCCGAATCCCAGCGGGTCGGCGTCGGCGCGCATACCGCGGCCCAGCAAGCGTGTGAGCTCCGCTTTGTCCGAAACCTTCTCGACACGATCGAGCAGCGGCTGGAGCGACGCGAGACCTCTGGCCTCGATCGCCGCCTCGTTCAGGTAGGCGGCGCGGAAGTCCGCAACCTTGCGCGCGGCCGAGCCGGCCGGCGCGGCACTGGCGTCGTCGATCAGCGCCGCGACGCGGCGGCGGGCCTGTTCCTCGAGCTCGTCGCGGGCCCCCCATCGCTCCTTGCCCGCCGGGAGCGCGGTGGCTTTGAGCCAACCGCCGTTGGCGTAGGCAAAGAAATCGTCGCCGGGGGTCATGCTCGCGTCCACTGTGCTCTCGAGCCGCGACGGTCTCCGGCCGTCCGCCTCTTGTGCGGCGAGTGGGGACACGGGCCACCACGAGAGCGCCGCCGCCAGGAGGGCCGGCAGCGCGACCGCCCGGCTCCGAGGAAGCTTGTTGTGGGACGGGTCGAAGTGCATAGGACGGCGACGATACCGGCGGCCCGATATCCTGTCGCGGCGCGGGCCGACAACCTTCAGTCACTTTCGGACATGGGCACGGGACCGGCGCTCTCAATCCTTATATATTGTGATTCGCCAGCCTCTGCACATGATCGCGCGCGCCCAGCTGATTGACGTCCTCTTCGTAATCGTGCCGCATTCGTTGCTGCAAGACATTGCCGGGCCGGCTGAAGCCTTCCGCCTCGCCAACCAGCACCGCGAAGCTCGTGGACTGCCACCGCGCTTTCGTCTTGGCTTCGCGGGGCCGGTGGCAACGCTGCCGACGTCGGTCGGACTGGCGCTGGGCGACCTCGTTCCGTTGCCGGAGCAGCTCAGCACGCCGACCTGGGTCGTGGTGGTCGGTCAACCGACGGCTCATGTGACGCATGTGACGGCGGAGGTCACGGCCACCGCTCAATGGTTGAGCGATCGGCTGCGCGACGCGCTCCTCGACGCGGACACATCTCACCGCCTGGTGACGATCTGCTCGGGCACGCTGCTCGCCGCGCGGGCGGGGCTGCTCGGCGCGCGCCGCTGCACCACGCACCACGAGCTGTTGCACATGCTTCGGGCCCTGGCGCCCCAGGCGCAGGTCATCGACAATCGCGTCTTCGTGGTGGACGGTCCCATCGCGTCCAGCGCGGGGATCACGGCGGGGATCGACGTCGCGCTGCACCTCATCGCCGAGGAGTGTGGTGAGGCCCTGGCGGCGAGCGTCGCCGAGGACATGGTCGTGTACCTGCGGCGCTCCCCGCGCGACACCGAGTTGTCGCCATTCCACATGCACCGCCGTCACCTGCACCCGACCGTCCACCGGGTGCAGGACGCAATCGTGTCCGAGCCGCAGCGCGACTGGGACATGGCGTCGCTGGCCCACGTTGGCCACGCGACCGAGCGTCATCTGTTGCGGCTGTTCATCGAGCACGCCGGCATCTCGCCGCTGCACTACCTCCGGTTGATCCGGCTGGAGCGCGCCCGACAGTCCCTGGAATACGGCGCGACGGTCACGCGCGCCGCCGCGGTCGCCGGCTTCGGCTCCGACCTGCAGTTGCGCCGTGCCTGGAGCCGCCAGTGGGGCGGGTCGCCCCGTGACGCGGCCCGGGCGGCGGGGCCGGGCGCTCCGGCACCGCGCACATTACGATCCCGAGCCAGCCGGTGATCGCGGTACACGAATGGGTCCGCGGCGATGGGTCGCCGTTCGCGTCCACATTTCAGAAGCAACGCCTCGCGGCGCTTGATCGGAAAGAATGCTCGCCAAGGGCGCTTCTGCCGGCGAAAGCTGATGGAATGTCCACTCGCGAACGCGACCGCCCGGACTCGCGTCCACGGCGATGGTCATCGTCACGAATCCCTTCGGTTCGTATCGCTCCGCGGTGCTCGTCCGTTCGGTGGAACCGGGATAGAACACGGGCGCAGCCAACGCGTGGCCCCGCAGGTCCGCCGCCAGGACTTGGTGTCGGTGGATGTGGCCGGTGAGCACCGCGGCAAAACCCGGCGGAATCGCACGGCCGGGAATGACATCGGGAGCAGAGCGGAAGACATATCCGGCCGGACCGACCGTGGACCCCTCGACCGTCTGGTGGAGACAGAGCAGCCGCAGATCGGAGGACGCCGACCTCCACCCTGTACGTTCGAGAAGGCTGGCAAAGCGCTCGCGGATCTGGTCCCGCTCGTTCGGGAAACCCGCGATCGCCACTGCAAATCCGCACACGTTCAACAGGAAGGTCCGAGGGGCGTCGAAGATGTAGATCCCCGGGTGAGCGGCAAAGAGTGGATACGGGATGGCCGAGCGCTCGTGGTTCCCGGGAACGACGACGACGGGCACCCCGGAGTCGGCGAGCCGCTTGAGCGGCTCGAATGCGCGCAGCACGAGTGCCGGCTTCACCTGGCTTCGGAAGAAGACATCACCGCCGTGAACGACGAGATCCACCTCTCCGCGAAACGCCGGCTGGAGCGCGCGCTCGAACCTGGAGAAGAAGCCCGGCAGACCGAGGTGCGTGTCTGCGATGAGGAGGAGACGGAGGTGGCCGCGAGTCACACGACCAACGTACAGCACGATGCGCCGTGAGCCCTCTGAATCCACAGCGGGTGGAGTGCTATCGCTTCAGCATCTTCGTCGCGAGCGGGCGCGCAAACGCTCCCGGCGGATTGTGCGCCGTCGTCGATGCCGCCTTTCGGTAGAGTGCCTTCGCCCGTTCGGCGTCTCCCAGCTTCTCGTATGCCTGCGCCATCAGCACTTGAATGAACGGATCGTCCTGCCGCGCCTTCTGAAGATCGCTGAGCGCGGTCTTCGCGTCGCCGCTGTAGAGCGCGACGTAGCCGGTGAGATACGGAAAGAAAATCTCCTGGTCCTTTGCCATCTCGGGGCTGCTGTCGAGCAAGGCACGCGCTGCGGCGACATGTTTCTTCGCGATCTCCGGCCGATTGCGTCGCGCTGCCAGGCGTGCCAGAGCGTGCTCCGTACGGAACTTCCAGAGCGCCACGCGCGCCGGCGAGATGTTGGGCTCCTTCAGTCCCGCCTCTTGACCGCGCAGATAGAGCTTCTCCGCCGTGTCGAACGCGCCCGCCTCGATGCAAACGCGCGCCGCCTCGTTGTAGGACTCCCCCTGCCGGTAGTGGTCCGGCACGGATCCCCAGTGGTCGGCCACCATCTCCTCATACTTCGCGGTGTTCGCACAGTCGTTGTCGAACGCGAACGACATGGCCAGCGCGCGGCGAGCATTCGCCTTCGCTGCCGGCGTGTCCGCGAGGTCGATCGCGCGGTTGAAGTACGTTTTCGCCTCCTTCGTGCGGCCGAGAAGGTCGAGCACGACACCAGCGCCGTTGTTCGCCGCAACCGAATCGGGCGCCTTCTTCAGCTCCGTCTGGTAGACCGCGAGCGCTCCGTCGAGATCGCCGTTGCGGACGAGCTGCTGCGCGCTCCGCACGAATTCCGGCTGTTGCGACGGTGGAGCAGGCGCCTGCGCGAAAGTGAACGTCACGAATACGGTGGAGAGGAGTGCCAGGCCGGTTTTGCGCATAGCGGCAGATTCTCTCACCGATCCCGGCGCCTGCGGACCGCGAGCGGAGTCGGCTGGCCATATCAATCGTCATCCTGAGTCGGCGAAGCGCGACGAAGGATCTCAGGATGCGAAAACGCCTGCGATCACGTAGGGCCGACTCTCAGTCGGCCCCGGGCCCACTGGAGAGTAGGCCCTACGTGTGAAACAAGATCAGGGAACCTCTGCGCAAGCCGTCATCCTGAGTCGGCGAAGCGCGACGAAGGATCTCAGGAGGCGAAAACGCCCGGGATCACGTAGGGCCGACTCTCAGTCGGCCCCGGGCCCACTGGAGAGTGGGCCCTACGTGTGAAATAAGATCAGAGAACCTCTGCGCAAGCCGTCATCCTGAGCCGGCGAAGCGCGACGAAGGATCTCAGGATGCGAAAACGCGTGCGATTCCGAGATCCTTCGCCGTCTTCGCGGCTCAGGATGACGTGAACGACGACTTGCGCAGAGGTTCTGTCTAGCGCTTCCGGTTGAGCCTCACCCGTCCGAGGGCTTGCGTTGTCCATCCGCCACTCCCAGCTGTCGCTGGCCGAATCGAAGACAAAGTCGTTGGTGAAGGAGACGTTTCCCTTGTCGTCCCTGAAAACGAATGGAAGTGAGCTCTCCGTCGGTGCGGCGACGTCGACCGAAGACGGCGCTGAAGCCTTTAGACATCGAGCCAGGCGCACGGGTTTTCGGCGGATCGTTGCAGGCGACGTAGATCGTCGCTTCGTACCGCGGCTTTCCGTCGTCCTGGCGCGCGATCGTTCCCTACATCAGCCACGAGCCGGTCAGATGATCGACGCGATTCGTCGAGAACTGAGGACGGCAAACCATGCAGCATGATCAGGTGCAACTCGATCGCAACCTGCCTTAGAACACAAGCACCCTGCCGACGCGGAACTCCTTCTCGGGACCGAAGCGGTAAGACACCGCCCATGCCCCGCGGGCATCATTGAGTTTCAGCAGCGGGCCGACCTGCGTATTCCACGCTCCTCCCGACCGGAAGAAGCCGGCCTGGAGTCCGAGCTCCCACCGCGTCCCGAGTGTTCGAGTCAGGTCGGCCGTATCGAGCACCTGGTAGGAATCGGTCGATCCGGACGTGCGGACAAACGAGCCAACGAAGGAAGCGAACTTCCAGCCATCCCTCTCGTACGCCGTCAGAAGCGCGGTCTTGATGCCGCGCTCTCCCCCTTCTTTGCCGATGACCGCGTAGACCAGGGGCGTCAACGTGAGCGCATTCCGTTTGAACGCGAAGCCACCGCCGACATTCAGCTCGTTGCTTCCGGGGACGCCGACATAGAAGCCGTCGAAGACTACGCCGTTTTTCCGGGTGAAGCTCACGTCCACGAAACGGTACTTCGTATCCGCGAGGCGAACCTCGGCAATGACCTGCCCGGCAATATCGCGAACACCCAAGAGAAGCGAGGCACTCATGAAGACGAAGATGACCAGGGGGCGAGGTTTCATCTGGCTTCCCTTCCGAAAAGAATTCGCCTCGCGCCGAGGCAAAGGACGACATGCAACGCGGACCGAGCGCCACTCAGGCCTGAGGCAAAGGACAACCTTGTGCCCGCTCCTCCTCCACACTCAGTGTCGATTCGGGAGCCCATTGGCCTTGCGCTGCGCGCGGATCGCGTCGCCGTTCTGCATCACATAGGTCCGCAGCCCATCGAGGCCGTCGCGCGTCTTGACCCACTCCGCGTGGTGAACCTTCGTCGACGTGAATCCGTTTCGCGTCTCCTTGTCCCAGGTGAGCACCTTTTCGATCGTGGTCTCCAGCGTCTTCAGGTCTCCGAACGCGTACTCGTTGATCGGCTTGCCGATCACCTCCGAAAACGAGGCGAAGAGCGCCGGATCGCCCGACGGTTCGAGATTCGGATTCGCCAGCAGGTGGAACCGATAGCGCAGCTGCCCGGCGTAGAACCAGAAAACCGCCTCATCCTTCTTTCCTGACTCGAAGAGCTTCTGCGCCAGGATGTAGTAGGTCGTGGGGTGCTGATCCTCGATCCCTTTCTTCAACTGTTCGGGGGTTCTTTTCGTCGCGTCATTGGTGGCGCCGGCACCCTGAGCCGCGATGGCCACGACAACTGTGAGCAATACGAGAAAGACTCTTCGGAGCATCGGCGGGCGGGCTCCTCGAGCGTTCGATCAAATGGGGGTGCGGGTCACGATAACACCGGTCCGCCAGATCGGGACCTCCTCGCGTGGCCGTGTCGCTCGCGCCGACATCGAACGACTTGCGCCGCGCTGTTTCTCTCAACTGCTCTGGCGGCGAGTCCGTGGAGCTCGCACGGCCGCCGTCCGGAATCGTCGTCGATGCGATCAGCCCCGATGTGGTCATCGCCTCGGCATCAAATGGCGTCTTCCGCACCGAAGACGGCGGAACGTTTTGGCAGAGATCGGCCGGTCTGCCGGCCAATGCCAATCCGGGCAATCCCGCAAGTGAACTCTCCAGCGGCGAGTTGAAGAGGTTATAGAGGTCGGCAATGGCTCGAGCGGGCTTGGAACTTCCACTCGTCGCGCGGCGGCGAGCGATCCGAATCCAGTACGCGCCTCCCGCTCAGCTCCCGGACGACGATCGGATCCCGAGCAGCCCCAGGCCGGCGAACATCAGGGCCATCAGCCACAGCGCCCACTCCGAAAGGGTGGGGATGGCGCCCGACGAGAACGCCGGTCCCCCCGGATCGCGCAGCCTGCCGTTGGCCAGGCCATCCTCGTCGCCGGTCCCACCGTCCGTCAGCGTGAACGTCACCCGATTTCCGCTGATCGCCGTCGCAGGCAGCTCGTACCAGACGGGCGCTGCGCCAGAGGCGGGCGGACCGTACTTCCAGTACCGCGTCCCTTCCGGCAGCGGCTCCGGATAGACGATAGTGAAGGTCACCGCAGCACCACGTTCGCAGTCGCCGAGCTCGAAGCGCAACAGTCCGTGCGGGAACACCAGCCCGGGCGGTGAAGTCGGCGGTAGCGGATCCGGGCCCGGCGGCCGGTTGAGCAGCGACACATCGGCAAACGTGCAGGCCGCACCGCCACCCGTGAAGCTGACGCTGACGATGCCCGTGCCCGTTGTGCTCGGACCGGAGAATGTGGTCACTGCGTTTGGCGTGATCTCGAATGGGGCCGAGGTTGCAGGAGTCAGACCGCTGCTGCTCGCAATCAGCGTGTATCCGGCGCCAGACAACTCGATGACCAGATTGGCGAACGTAGCGACGCCGCCGACGGCGGACACAGTGAGTGTCCCGGACAGTGTGCCGCCGGCCGGGTTGCTTCCGATGGCAAGCGCCACGCTCGCCGTCGACGCCGGCACCGGCCGGCCGCTGGCGTCGAGCACCTGCACCGTGACCGCGGGCGCGATCGCCTCACCGGCCACCGCCGTCGACGGCTGGGTCGCAAACGCGAGGCTCGCCGGATCGTCGTCGGTGATCGTGGCGATCACCTGCTGGGTTCCGTCCTCGAGCGCATTCGTCACCGCGGCAACGTCGACGACCAGCGTTTCGTCGAGCTCGGCGCCGGTATCGTCCACCGCTGTCAGGGTGATCGAACCGCTTGTCAGGCCGGCGGCGATCGTGATCGCCGTTGCACTGGCCGTGTAGTCGGCCGCGGTGGCCGTACCAGCGAACGCCAGATTCACCGTCACGATCCGAGAGGTCGGCCGCGAGAGCGTGGCCGTGACCGTCGCGACGCCACCCGCTTCCGACATCGGGCTGCCGGCGAGGGCAAGAGACACCGCCGGCTCTGCGTCATCATCCGTGATCGTCGCCGTCACCTGTTGCGTCCCGCTCTCGGTTCCATTGGTCACACCCGTGATGTCGACAACGACCGTCTCATCGATTTCATCGAGAGCATCGTCAACTGCGGTTAGGGTCAGCGACCCTTCCGTTGCTCCGCTCGGGATCACCAGCGCGATCGGCGCCGCCGGCGTCGTGGTGTAGTCGGCCGCGTACGTTGCGCTGCCGCTCAGGCCGAGAGTC
>DATISA010000293.1:0-46015 GCA_035469245.1 Gemmatimonadaceae bacterium | reverse complement strand
GCGCGCCGCCCCCGCCGCAGGCGACGACGAGCATCCCTGCTTCGACCAGCGTCTTGATCGCGTCCAGCTCGCAGATGGCCTGCGGCGCCGGGCTGCCCACGACGCGTCGCAGATTGCCATGCCCGTCGCGCCGTACGACGTGGCCTTCCGTCTCGAGCTCTCGGGCGCGGTCCTCGGTGAGCGCGCGCCCGATGAATTTCGTCGGGTTGCGCAACGCCGGATCGGTGGGATCGACCTGGACCTGCGTGATCACCGTCGCCACGCCGCGCCGAACCGACTGATCGCTCGCCCCGTGCTTCGCAGCGGCCGCACGCGACAGCGCGTTATCGAGCGATTGCTGGACCATGTAGCCGATCCAGCCCGCGGTGGCCGCCACGAGTACGCCGAGCGGGAGCGGGTTCGCCTCCTCGCGCGCGACCTCGTTGCGGACGAGCTCTTCGCCAACCTGCGGCCCGTTGCCGTGCACGACACAGACGCTCCAGTCGGCGAGCGCGAGTTCGACGATCGGCGCCAGGCTCTCGCGAGTGTGGCGGAACTGGTCGTAGACGGTCGACGCTTCTCCGGCGGGGGCGAGCGCATTTCCCCCGAGTGCGACGACGGCGGTTCGACGGTGCGAGTGCGTCATTCGTACCCGTCAATCATGGTTTGCTGCTCTGTCCCAGCGCGCGACCCAGCGCCTCGAACGCCCGCCCGAACGCGGCCCAGTCACCGTGGCGCAATGCCTCCCGCATTTGTGCGTACAGCGCCGCGGCGGTCGCGTTGGCGTTGGTCGGGCCCGGCTTGACCTCGGGCGTGTGCGCGAACGCGGTGCTCGTCGGCGGCGTGAGCGTCCGCGTCGAATCGCCGGCGAGAAGCGCGACCCGGATCAACGAAGGCACGTTCTCCGGCCTCCAGCGGAAAGCGGGCTGCACGAAGCCGATGCCCGATGCCACCGGCACCGTGCGCACACGGCCGTGCAAGACCGGGCCTTCGCGCATCGCCACGCCGATGCTGTCGAGCGATCGAAGCCGGTCGAGCACGATGCTCCATCGAGGACCCGTCTTGCTCGGCTGATACCACATCGTATGCAGGGCGCCGCCGCCGACTCCGATGAACAGACCACGCAACCGGTCGTTGTCGTCGACGAGCGGGAGCGCGATCGCCGTGCTCGCCCCGCCAGGAAGCGCGAACGGAACGTCACCGCCGACGAGCGCGCTGTCGGCGCCGTTGAGCAGCGGGACGTGTCGCGGCGTGTCGCTGTCGTTGCGCGTTCCGAACTTCCCGAACGCCATCGCTTGCGCGTAGGTGCCATCGAGTGGCGGCGCGAGCAGCGGTCGAAGACCGCCCGGCAGCGCCGACCACGATCCAAAGATCGATGGCAGGTGATGCACCCAGGCCGTCGCGACGGGATCGAGCACGGAGTCGGGGACGACGACCGTTTCGCCAGTCGATGCTTGGACGATCGCCACGGCCGCGTGGTGGAAGTAGCTCCGTTCCGCGCCGGCCGCGGGAACGCGCCAGCTCAGCGGATACATGTCGGAGGCGGAATAGAGATCCACGCTCCAGTACAGCGTGTCGCCGAGCAGCACCGGCTGAACGCGGCGACCCTGTTCGAAGAACGGAACGTACAGCCCGACGCGCTCGTGGATGTCGCGATGCGAGATCAGCGTTGGACTGGGCTGCACAAGATCCTGCGTGAGAATCCGAAAGTTCTGCATCGACCACGCCGTGGCGAGTCGAACGAAGAACGATTCGAGCGGTGTTCCCGCCGCATGGTTGAGCGAATCCGGTATGATCGTGATGGCCGACGCTCCCGGATACACCAACGGCGCGTCGAGCGGTGTGTCGTCGCTGGCCGGCGCGTCCTGCCCCGCGACGCGCACCGGAGCGCCGCGCTCGTCAGCGTCGGCGCCGCGCACACGAGCGACGGTCCATGGCGCGCGGGCCGACGCGCCGGCTGGCGGCGTCCCCACGACCTCGGCGAAGACGCCCGATGCGGTCGTGACCCAGGTGGTCGGCGCCGACTGATCGTCGGCGAGGCGGCCCATGTCGACGGCGCGGGTCAGCGCCGGCGGGTCCCAGACGGGCACCCAGGGGAGCGCGGCCGCGAGCGTCGGATACGCCAGCGAGGAATCGGCGCGCTCCACCGCGTCGATCGCGTAGGCGCGCCGCGTGTAGCTGGCGCGAGTCGCGGCGTACGCCCGCTCGCGCAGCGATCGCTCGGCATCGGTTCCCGAGTGCTCGGCGACGATCGGCGCCACCTCGCGCACGAGTATCGCGACGGCGATGGCGGTCAGCACGGAGATCGCCGCCAACCGGAACTGTCCCACGAAGCCCGCCCACACGACGATCAACGCGGCGCCCAGCGTGGCGAGCGACAAGAGCAAGTCGCCCGGGACGGCCACGTGGTGGTCGACGTAGCCGAACAGTCCCTCCGGACCACTGCCGCTGCTGAGCAGCGAGTACATGTCCAGGCGAAAGCTCCACGCGGTCATGAGCAGCACGACACCGGCGAGGACCGTGAGATGCCGTCGCACGTACGCCGATATCTGCAGCGTCCCGCCCCGCCAGCGCAGGCTCGGCGTGAGCGCGTACAACAGGATCACGGCCGCGCCGACGACGATCACGACGATGAACGCCCACGTCCACAGCGCCGTCTCGAACGGCAGCCAGTAGACGAAGAAGCTCAGATCGAACCCGAAGTACGGATCGGTCTCGGAGAAGTTGCCGCCCCAGCGAGCCAGGACGAAGCTCATCCAGTTGCTCGACGGAAAGGTGAGCAGCACGGCGAGAATTACCGACAACGTGATGGCCGCGCCCATGAGGTAGCGACCTGGAACCTCTTCGCCGATCTCGAGATTCGCCAACCGCCGTGGGAACACCAGCGACACGACCGACTGGCGGACCGCATAGAGATTGCAGAACGCGAACAGGGCGGCGAGCAGCGCGGAGCCGAACTCGAGGATCAGCGTCGCCTGGACGCGCGCGCGCCAGAGTGCGCCGGCGCCCACCGACTCGTACCAGAGATAGTCCGCGTACGCTCCGGCGACGGCGCGCCCCGCGAGCAGCAGGACCGCGGCGGCCGCGAGCGCGAGCATGAGCCACCGCCGCCTGGTCATGTCACACTCGCACGCCCTGCTCGCGCAGCCAGCCTTCCATTTCGCCGCGAATCTCGTTGAGGCGCTTGGGCGACGCCGCCTCGTAACGCGCGACGATCACCGGCTGCGTGTTCGAGGCGCGGATCAATCCCCAGCCGTCGCCGAACAGCACGCGGACGCCATCGACGTCGATCACGTCGTGAAGCTCGCGAAAATGATGGACCGCGCGGTCGACCAGACCAAACTTGAGCTTTTCCGGCACCTCGATGCGGAGCTCGGGCGTCGACGTGAAGTCCGGCACATCGGCGAGGAGCTGCGCGACGGTGCGATTGGCGTCGGCGATGATACGCAGCAGGCGGGCCGCGCCGTACATGGCGTCGTCGTGGCCGTAGAAGCCTTCGCTGAAGAACATGTGTCCGGACATCTCGCCGGCGATCGGCGCGTGCATCTCGCGCATCTTCTCCTTGATGAGCGAGTGGCCGGTCTTCCACATCACCGGCAGCCCGCCGGCGTTCTCCACCGCCATCGGCAGCGCCTGCGAGCACTTCACGTCGAAGATGATCGGCTGCCCGCGGCCCGTTCGCTCGAGCACGTCGCGCGCGTACAGGATCAGGATGCGGTCGCCCCAGATGATCCGCCCGTCGGCGTCGACGACGCCGATTCGATCGGCGTCGCCGTCGAACGCGATGCCAATCTCCGCATGATCCGCCCGCACCGCCTCGATGAGATCGTCGAGATTCTCGGGGACGGTCGGATCGGGGTGATGGTTGGGAAATGTCCCGTCGCTCTCGCAGAAAAGACCCCGTCCCTCCAAGCCGAGGCGCGCGAACAGCTGCGGCGCGACGAGCGAGCCGGCACCGTTCCCGCAATCGTACACGGCGCGAATCCGCCGTGACAACGGGCCGATTCGCGCCACGATGTCGTCGACGTACCGATCGATGACCGGTTCGTCGCGCACGCCGCCTCGCGTCGCGGCGGGCTTGCCCGGGCTCTGCGTCAGCGCGTACAGGTGCTGGATCTCTTCGCCGTGCACCGACGCCTTCTGCAACGAGAGCTTGAATCCGTTGTACTCCGGCGGATTGTGCGAGCCCGTGATCTGAATGCCGCCGATCACCGGAAGGTGGTGCAACGCCCAGTAGTTGAGCGGCGTCGGCACGACTCCGATGTCGATGACATCGACGCCGGCGCTGGTCAGTCCGTCCACGAGCGCGTCGCGGAGGCGTGGACCACTCGGCCGGTTGTCGCGGCCCACCGCGACGGCGCCACTCAGCCCGCGCTCCACCAGGTTCGCGGCATACGCGACTCCGATCGCCCGCGCCGCCTCGGTGGTGAGATCCGCGTCGACGATGCCTCGAATGTCGTATTGCCGGAAGATCTCTGCCGCGATAGCCATCAGCACCTCTGAAAAGGAACGGGGCCGCCGCGCGGCCCCATCGTGTCAGCGAACGGTCCGGGCGCCGTTCGCGAGACCGACCGTCGCCGGTCCGCCTCCGCCATCGGGCGGCGTCACACCGATTCGCCTCGACAAGGGCGCTGCGCCTCGAATCGCCGTTGGTCTCGCCTGTAGGTACGGAAGGCCGACGCGCGCGAGCTGCACGGCGCTCTCGGGAGCCACCCCAAGAATCAGAATGAGCGCCACGCTGACCGCAAGCACCATGCGAGTCAGCCCGCCCGCCCTCTCCGGCACAGGGACGCCCTCGATGCGCGGCCGCATGAACATCAGCATCACGACGTACAGATAGTAGCCCGCCGAGATGACGGTCGTGAGCACGAGGACCACCGCGAGCGTCGTTTGCTTGACCGGCGCCTGGAGCGCGGCCTGGAGCACGTACCACTTGGCGAAGAAGCCGGCGCCTCCGAACACCGGGAAGCCCATCAGCGCCAGCATCAAAACCGCCATCGAGAGCGCGAGCCATGGCCGCACGCTCCACAACCCGGCGAGCTCGTCCAGCATCACGGCGTTCTGTCGCTCATGCGTGAGCGTCACGACCACGGCGAACGCGCCGAATGTCGCGAGCGTGTACACGAACAGGTAGAAGAGCATCGCCGACGATCCCTGCACCGTCCCGGCGGCGATGGCGACGAGCAGATACCCGGCGTGGCCGATGCTCGAATAGGCGAGCAGCCGCTTGAGATTTCGCTGAACGATGCCGATTGCGTTGCCGACGATCATCGTGGCGATCGCCAGGCCGCTGAGGGCCGGATGCCAGAGCGTCGAGCTGAACGGGAACGCCTCGAGCCAGACGCGCACGAACGCCGCGAACGCCGCCGCCTTCACCGTGGCGGCCATGTACGCCGTGATGGCCGACGGCGCGCCGTCGTAGACGTCCGGCGCCCACATGTGGAACGGCACGGTCGCAACCTTGAATCCGAACCCGATCAGCATCAGCGCGATCCCGGCAAGCAGCAGCGGGTTCAGCGCGAGGCCGTACGCGGTCGTGCGGGCGGCGATCTCGGTCAGATTGGTGGTGCCGGTGGCGCCGTATACCAGCGCGATGCCGTACAACAGGAACGCCGTCGAGAACGCGCCGAGCAGAAAGTACTTGAGCGCGCCCTCGGCCGACCGGACGCTGCGGCGATTCATGCCCGCCAGCGCGTACACGGCGATCGACATCAGCTCGATGCCGAGGAACACGATGATGAGATCACGCGCGGCGGCCAGCAGCATCATACCCGACGACGCGAGCAGGACGAGCACGTGCGACTCGGCGGCCGTGATCCCCGAGCGCATGTTGTCGTCCATGCTCAGCGCGATGGTGAACACGGTGCCGAGGAGGATCACCACGTCGGCGAACCAGCGGAATGTGTCGAGCGCGATCGGTCCCTGGCCGGCGTTGTAGCGGTCAGCCCAGGCGAACGAGAGCACCATCACGACGCCGGCAAGCACGATGCTCGCCAGTCCAACGCGGCGCTGGTGCGCGTGGCTGTCCGGCCGCCACGCCGCCCAGACGAGCAGGAGCATTGCGCCGCCCATCAGCACCAGGTCCGGCACGAGCGCCAGCGTCAGTTGCGCCGGGATCCCGAGGTCGAGGGTGGTGATCACGGGCGGCCCTCCGCCACGTCCTGCCGCAGCAACGAGCGACGCGCGTCGACGGTCGAAACGAAGCGCTCCGCGGCGCCCTGCATGCGGTTGAGCACCGGCGCGGGGTAAACGCCCAGCCAGACGATGGCCGCGACGAGCGGCAGCAGCACGGCGAGCTCGCGGCGGTTCAGATCGGGTATGTGCTCGTTCTCAGGCTTGTCGAGCGGATTGAACAGAATCCGCTGGATCGCCCACAGCAGATACCCCGCCGAGATGATGACCGCCGTCGTGGCGATGAGCGTGAGCACGGGCTCCGTTCGGAACGACCCGATGAGCACCAGGAATTCGCCGACGAAGCCGTTCGTGCCGGGAACGCCGATGCTGCTGAACGTCACGATGGTGAGCATAGCCGCGAACATCGGAACGACGCGCGCGATGCCGCCGTACGCCTCGATCAGTCGCGTGTGGCGGCGCTCGTAGATCATTCCGATCAGGAAGAACAGCGCGCCGGTCGAGATGCCGTGGTTGATCATCACCATGAGCGCGCCCTGAACGCTCTGCACCGTGAGCGCGAAGATGCCGAGCATCACGAAGCCGAGGTGGCTCACCGACGAGTACGCGACGAGCTTCTTGAAGTCGGGCTGCACGAGCGAGACGAGCGCGCCGTAGACGATGCCGACCACGGCGAGTCCGAGGATGATCGAGCGAATGGTCGGATCCATCGCCGCCGAGGGGAAAAGCGGCACCGCGAAACGAATGAACCCGAACGTGCCGAGCTTCAGCATGATGCTCGCCAGCACCACCGAACCTGGCGTCGGCGCTTCGACGTGCGCGTCGGGCAGCCAGGTGTGGAACGGGAACATCGGCACCTTCACGGCGAAGGCCAGGAAGAAGCCGCCGAAGAGCCATTTCGCCACGGTCGATGCGATCGCGGCGTGCTGCAGCACGTAGTCGTAGTTGAAGTTCGCAATGCCGGTGGCGGGGTCGCGGCTTGCCAGTCCCAGATAGACGATGGCCGCAAGCATCAGCATCGAGCCGACCATCGTATAAATGAAGAACTTGATGCTCGCGTAGATCCGTCGGTCTCCGCCCCACACCCCGATGATGAAGTACATCGGAATGAGCATCACTTCCCACATCACGTAGAACAGGAAGAGATCGAGCGCCATGAAGACGCCGAGCATGCCCGTCGTCAGCACGAGCAGCAGCGCGTAGTAGCTGTGCGTCCGCGTGCGAATGCTCGTCCAGCTTCCGCCCATCGACAGGAGCATGATGAACGTCGTGAGCAGGATCATCATGACCGCGATCCCGTCGACACCGATGGTGAATCGTATGCCCCACGACGGGATCCAGGGGAAGTCGACGACTGACTGCCAGGCCGGGTTGGCCGGTTCGAGAGTCCACCACAATCCGAGCGATACCAGGAACTCGACGGCGAACGTGACGAGCGCAATCGCGCGCGGCATCGCTGCCACGCCACTCGCTACCTCGTCGCCGTCCGCGCGCCGCGCGCTCAACGCGCCATGAACCCAGATCCCGGCCGCGCCGATCACCGGAATGGCGAGCAGCGCCGGCAAGATCCAGAGCTGATATCCCACGGAGGTCAACAGAGAGAGCATGTCGCCTGTTATTAGACGTTGCGCGCGTCGACGAAGGCCGAATTGGATTCGGTCGCGTTCATCGCACGGTCACCGCACCAAGAACCACCAGCACGCCCAGCGCCAGCACCCATGCGTACGTGCCGAGCTGTCCGGACTGCAGTTGCGACCCCACCCATCCGACGAAGCGTGCCAGATATCCCGTTCCATTCACGCCAAGACCATCGATGAGACCGACGTCGATGCCTCGCCAGAGCAGGCCGCGCGACGTGCCGACGACCGGGCGCACGATCGCCGCATCGTAGATCTCGTCGACGTAGTACTTGTTCACGAGCACCTTCTCGATTCCTTCCTCGGGCGGCGCCTCTCGCTTTGGAACGAGACGCTCCGGCTTGAGCCGCGCGAAGGCGAGCGCAATACCGCCGACGGCGATCAAGACCGCGAGGCCCACGAGCGAGTACTCCAGCCCTGGCGACGTCTCAGCGGCGCCGGCGATTACGCGCGTCGTGGATTCGCCCACGACGGGCTCGAGCCAGTGATCCAGCACGCCTACCCGACCGAGCGGCGCGAACGCCGGCAGATTCAGCCATCCGCCGGCCGCGGCGAGCACGCCGAGGACTACCAGCGGGCCGGTCATGATCCACGGTGCTTCGCGCAGGTGCCCGCGTTCACCCTCTCCCGTGCGATTGGGGCCGTGGAACGTGTAAAGCATCATCCGCGTCATGTACGTCGCCGTCATGAAGGCAGCCGCGAGGCCGAGCACCCAGGCCACGTACAGCCACGCGCTCCCCGGAAGACCGAACAGATGCGCTTGTGCGATCGTCGAGTGCTGCGCGCGCGCGAACAGCGAGCCCAGGATCTCGTCCTTGGAGAAGAACCCGGAGAACGGCGGAATGCCGGAGATGGCCAGCGTAGCGATCCACATCAGCACGAAGGTCACGGGCAGATACTGCCGCAGACCGCCCATGTTGCGCATGTCCTGGGCGTCGTCGTGATTGCCGGTGCGATGATACGCCTCGTGCATGGCGTAGATCACCGAGCCGGATCCGAGGAACAACAGTGCCTTGAAGAAGGCGTGCGTCACGAGATGGAAGATGCCCGCCACGTACGCGCCCGAGCCCACCCCAACGAACATGTAGCCGAGCTGCGACACCGTGGAATACGCGAGCACCTTCTTGATGTCCCACTGCTTCAACCCGATCGACGCGGCGAAAATCGCCGTGAGCGCGCCGATCAGCACGACCACAAGCTGCGCGACCGGCGCGATCGAGAAGAGGAAGTTGCTGCGCGCGATGAGGTACACACCGGCCGTCACCATCGTTGCCGCGTGGATCAGTGCCGAGACGGGGGTCGGTCCGGCCATCGCGTCCGGGAGCCAGACGTAGAGCGGAATCTGCGCGCTCTTGCCGGCGCATCCCAGGAACAGGAAGAGGCAGATCGCGGTCACCACCACGCCGCCAAACTCTAGCGATGATGCCGCCTCGCGCACGCCGGTGAAGTCGAGCGTCCCCATGTTCGCGAACATGAGGAACATCGCGATCAAAAAGCCGAAATCGCCGATGCGGTTGACGATGAACGCCTTTTTCCCCGCGTCGGCGTTCGCTTTCTCGCTGAACCAGAAGCCGATCAACAGGTACGAGCACAACCCGACGCCTTCCCACCCGATGAACAGGATGGGATAGTTGCTGCCCAGCACGAGCAGCAGCATGAAGAAGACGAACAGGTTGAGGTAGGAGAAGTATCGCGGGTAGCCGGGGTCGTCCCGCATGTACCCGACGCTGAAGAGATGGATCAGCATGCCGACGCCCGTGACGACGAGCGTCATCGTCATCGAGAGCTGGTCGAGCTGAAACGCCGCGTCGACCTTCAGGTCGCCGACGGGCATCCACGAGAAGTACCGCTGGATGAACGGGTGCTCCATCGCGCCGCCACCAGCGCCGAGCATCGCGATATAGATCGCGACGCTGAGCGCGAAGGCGAGCACGAGGACGCCTGACCCCACGATGCTCGTCAGGCCGGCGAACCGATGCCGCTTGACCGCGTGGTGATCGTCGCCCGCTGCGCCACCGCCCGTGTCGCCGTGGCTCACGTGGTCATGCGCGCCGTCGGCGGCGTGCGAGTCGCCGTGCGCGAGGGCCGGATCGCCGGGACCTGCATGGTACGCCGCGCCGATCGACAGCGCGCCATTGATCAGGAATCCGAGGAACGGCAGGAGCGGCACCGCCCACAGCCAGCGGGCGGCGGTGGCGTCGAGTGGATGCGTCGCGGCGGTTGCCGCCTGAAGGAGAGGCAGCATCAGCCTTTCAGCAAATTGATGTTCTGGAGATCCACGGTCTGGCGATGCCGGAACAGCGCGATGATGATCGCCAGTCCAACCGCCGCTTCGGCAGCCGCGACGGTCATCACGAAGAAGACGAACACTTGTCCCGCCACGCCGTACGCCTGCGCGAATGCCACGAACGTGAGGTTCACCGCGTTGAGCATCAGCTCCACGCACATGAACACGATGATCGCGTTGCGGCGGATCAGCACACCAAACACGCCGATCACGAACAACACGGCCGAAAAGAAGAGCGCCTCACCCAGCATCGTTGTCTCCGCGCTGCTTGCCCAGCACCACTGCCCCAACGACCGCCGCGAGTAGCAGCACGCTCGTCACCTCGAACGCGAGGAGATATTCATTGAACAACGGACCGGCGATCGGTGTGATCGCGCCGGATGTCGCGATCTGCTGGGCCGCGAAGCCCTGCGGCAGCGTCAGCGTGATCGGCGTCCGCGCGCGCGTCAGCGCGAAAACTTCGGCGAGGAGGCCCAGGCCCACCGCACCGGCAGCAATCTTCCAGCCCACGCCGCGCAGATCGCCGATGCCGCCCCGCCCGAGATTCAGCAGCATGATCACGAACAGGAACACCACCATGATCGCGCCGGCGTACACCAGTACCTGAATGGCGCCGATGAACTGCGCGTCGAGCAGCACGTACAGCGCGGCGAGGCAGAACATCGTGTTGACGAGCCACAGCGCCGCCGCCACGGGACTCTTGCGCGTGACGAAGAGCAGCGCCGAGGCGATGCCGATCAGCCCGAACAGGTAGAAGTGAAACGTGTACCAGAGCGAGAGCGTGCCGTGCGGCATGGCTTGCGCTTGCATCATTCGCCTTTGGGGTCGGCGGGGTCCCACATCTCTGACACCGGATGCGTCTGCGACATCAGGCGCTCCAGATCGTAGACGAAGCCTTCGCGGCTGTACTCCGAGTTCTCGTAGTGCCGCCCGACATGGATTGCCTCCTCCGGGCAGACCTCCTGACAGTAGCCGCAGAAGATGCACCGGAACTCGTCGATCTCGAACAGCAGCGGGTAGCGATTGCCGTTCTCGTCCTCGCCCGGCACCAGCTTGATGCAGTTGGCCGGGCACACGGTCGGACACAGCCCGCACGCGACGCACTTCGCCTTGCCGTCTTCGGTGGTCAGCATGCGGTGCGTCCCTCGCCACCGCGGCGAGAGCGGCCACTTCTGCTCGGGATACTGGATCGTCACCTTGTCGGTGTCGAGCAGGTGCTTGAGCGTGAGCGCCATGCCGCTCAGTGTCGCTCGCACGTAGCTCGTCTTGTCGATCGGTCGCTCCAGCACCTTCACGCCGATTGCCATTACCGCACGCCTCCCTCGGTCAGAGCGGACTGATACCGGAGCCGGTCCAGGCGGCGGAGCTTCTCGAGGTTGCGCTTGTCGAGGCGCGAGTACGCCGGACTCACGAGCCGCCCGCGGTCGATCAATCCGAATATCACCACGAGCAGCACGATGTTGACGCCGAACATGATCACCGAGAATTGCCATGACGCCGGATGGAATCCGAGAATCTCGAGGACGAACGTCCCGCCCGCGATCACCACGACGTACGCCAGAATCACCGGCAGCATGAACTTCCATCCAAGCGCCATGAGCTGGTCGTAGCGGAACCGCGGCAGCGTCCAGCGAACCCAGATGAACACGAAGACGAAGAACAGCGTCTTGGCCCAGATGAACCCGAACGTCACGAGCGTCTTGATCAGCGTGTGCGGCGCGACGTTGTCCCACAGCGTGAACGGGATGTCCCAGCCACCGAAGAACAACGTCGACATCAGCGCGCTGGCCGTCATGATGTTCGCGTACTCGGCGATGAAGAACATCGAGAACTTCATCGCGCTGTACTCGGCGTGATAGCCGGCGACGAGCTCCGACTCCGCCTCGGGAAGATCGAACGGCACGCGGTTGGTTTCGGCGAACGCGGCGATCATGAACACGACGAACGCGATCGTGCAGCTCAGGACGTTCCAGTGCAGCCCACGGCCGGCCTGTTGCTCCACGATCCGCCCGAGTGACACGTTGCCGGCGAGGATCAGGACCGGAATCGTCGACATGCCCATAGAGATCTCGTACGAGATCATCTGTGCGCTCGAGCGCAGACCGCCGAGCAGCGAGTACTTGTTGTTGGACGACCAGCCGGCGAGCACGATGCCGTACACGCCGAGCGACGCGATGGCGAGTATGAACAGGAATCCGATCGGCATGGGCGCGATCGCCATGTCGATCGTGCCCCACTTGGAGACCCACGGCGCGCCGTACGGGATGACCGACCAGGTGAGCAGCGCCGGAATGAACGCCATCACCGGCGCGAGCACGAAGAGCGGCAAATACGCCTGCCCCGGATACGTCTCCTCCTTCATGATGTTCTTCACGCCGTCGGCGACCGACTGCAGCAGACCGTGCGGGCCCACGCGGTTCGGCCCGCGGCGATCCTGGATGAACGCGCAGATGCGGCGCTCGGCCCAGATCACGAGCATCACGCCCACCATGTAAATCGTGAAGAGGGCCAGGATCTTGATGGCGGTGGCGAGGAACCACACGCCACCACTTTCTGGCGGCGGAAGCGTCTCGAGGCCAGTTGGCTGGGTGGCCGCCTGGAGCAGGAAGGTCACGATCATACGCCCGCCCCCGCCCCCGCCGTAGCTGCCGCGCGGGCGATCGGGCGTCCCTTGAGCCCGAGCGTCTCGTACGACAACCCCGAGAATCCGGGATGCGACGCGGCGAGCGCCGCGAACGCGTCGCTCGCCAGCATGTATCCGGCCCGACCGCCCATCGAGGCGACAAGGTCGGAGAGCACGTACCAGCTCGGCCGCGCGAATCCTGGCGCCGCCTTGGCTTGCATGAATCGCTGCACGCGTCCCCGGAGATTGGTGAAGGTGCCCTCTTCTTCGGTGAAGTTGGCGATCGGCAGGACCACCGCGGCGAGGTGACGCGCCCATGGTGGGAGCGTCGTCCCGATCACGATGATCGCGCCCGCCTTGGCGACGTCCGGCGCGTCGACGCCGGCGAGTTCCTCGTCGGCCACCACGAGCACGTCGCCGGCGCGCATCTGCGCGAGCGGCGCATCGCTCCGCGAGAACCCGAGCAACTCGGCACCGCGAGCATTCGCCGCGCGATCGGGGCGCAGCGCGAGATCCTCGACGCCGGCGAGCGGCGCTTCATCGCCCTGGACCACACGGTATGCACCGGCACCGCCCGTCTTGGCGACGACCTGCGACAGCAGATAGAGCGCCTCGTTGGACAGCATCGGCGAGGCGAGCACGAACGCGCGCTTGCCCGCAAGCATCTGCGCCGCCGCCGCAATGGCCAGCTCCCAGTCTGTCCCGCCAAGCGCGCCGCCGTGGCGCACCAGAGGCACGTCCACGCGGTCCTGGCGATTCATCCAGCGATACGACAACCGCCCGTGGTCGCACATGAAGTACTTGTTCACGTCGTCGTTCGCGCGCGGGCGGAGACGCACGATCGTGTTGTCGCGCGTCTCGATGATCATGTTGCAGCCCTGCGAGCAGTTCGGACACACCGACGCCGTGCGGTCGAGCTCCCAGCTGCGAGCCTTGTTGAGCGAATCCTTGGAGAGCAGCGCGCCCACAGGACACAGCTCGATCACATTGCCCGCCCACGGGTGCGTGAGATCCTTGCCCTCGAACTTGCCGATGAGCGCGCGGTCTCCGCGCTCGCTGACGTTGAGGACCGGATCGTGCGCCACGTCGTCCATGAACCGCACGCAGCGTGTGCAGAGAATGCAGCGGTTGGGCGTGTACATCACGTCGCCGCCAAAATCCTCCACCGGATTGAACCGCTTGGGATCGCGGAGCCGGCCTTCGGCGCGCCCTTCCTGATAGGTGTAGTCCTGCAGCTCGCATTCACCCGATTGATCGCAGATTGGACAATCGAGTGGGTGGTTGATGAGCAGCATCTCGAGCACGCCCTTACGCGCTTCGGCGGCCTTGTCCGAATGCACGTGCACCACCTGGCCTTCGGCGACCGATGTCGCGCACGACGGGGCCAACTTGGGCGCCTTCTCGACTTCGACGAGGCACATGCGACAGACGCCGGCAGTCGGAAGGCCGGGGTGGTAGCAGTAGTGCGGAACGAGGACCCCGGCGTAGCGTGCCGCCTCGAGGATTGACGTGCCATCGGGCACAGTAACCTGGCGCCCCTCGATCGTGAGGTTCACCAACTTTTGCCCCGGCTGCGCTGGCGGAGGGGCGCCGACGGAGGCGTACGGCATGGATTCCGGAGTGTTGCTCATCTATGCGACCGCCGGCACGAGGTGATGCTTCTTCTTCTTGATGAGCGCCTCGAAGTCGGCGCGGAACTTCTTGATGCCCGATGCGACCGGGGTCGCGCACGAATCGCTCAGTACGCAGATCGTCTTGCCCGTCATGTTCTCGCCGATGTCCAGCAGCGTGTCGAGATCTTCGGGCGTGCCGTCGCCAGCCACGATGCGCTCGAGGATTCGCGTCGTCCACGCCGTGCCTTCGCGGCATTGGGTGCACTGCGCGCAGCTCTCGTGCGCGAAGAAGCGGGCTGCCCGCGCGATCTGCTTCACGAGATTCTGCGCGTCGTCGATGACGATCACGCCGCCCGAACCGAGCATCGTCCCTTGCGCGACGAAGCCTTCGTAGTCCATCAGGCTCGCTTCGGCTTCATCGACCGTCTGAATCGGGACAGAGATGCCGCCGGGGATGATCGCCTTGAACTTGCGACCCGGCAGCGGACCTCCGCAGAGATCGTGTAAGAAATCCTTGAACGGGAAGCCCATCGGCACCTCATAGTTGCCGGGCTTCTGGATGTTGCCGCAGACCGAATAGAGCTTGGTGCCGGTACTCTTCGGGTTATCAGCCCGCATCCACTGCTTGTACCAGGCCGCGCCATTGTTCAGGATATGCGGCACCGCGGCCAGCGTCTCGACGTTATTGATCGTCGTCGGCTGACCGAAGACACCGGCCACCGCCGGGAACGGCGGCTTGATGCGAGGATTGCCCCGGCGGCCTTCGATCGAGTTCATGAGCGCGGTCTCTTCGCCGCAGATGTACGCGCCCGCGCCGCGATGCACCCAGATGTTGATCGTCTTGCCGCTGCCCATCGCGTTCTTGCCGAGCATCCCCGCCGCGTAGCATTCCTCGAGCGCGGCTTCGACACGGGCGATCGGCTCGGTGAACTCGCCGCGAATGTAGATGTAGCACGTCTCGGCGCCGATGGCGTAGCTCGCGATCGCACAGCCTTCGACGAGCGCGTGCGGCGTCCAGCGCATGATCTCGCGATCCTTGAACGTGCCAGGCTCGGATTCGTCGGCATTGCAGCAGAGATAGTGCGGCTTGCCATCGCCGAGCTTCATGAACGACCATTTGAGCCCGGTCGGAAAGCCGGCGCCGCCGCGACCGCGCAGTCCGGAGTCCTTGACGACGTTCACGATGTCGGCCGGCGCCATGTCGAGCGCCTTCCGGAGCGCCGTGTAGCCCCCGCGCTTCTTCCACCCGTCGAGCGAGATCGCCTCCCGATCGCCGAAGTGCTTCGAGAGGACCGTCGTCTCGCGTGCGTGCGGTGTGTGCGGATATCCCATGCGTTACTCGAGTGCGGCGAGAATTTCCGGAACGCGTTCCGGGGTCACCGATTCGACGAAATCCTCATTGATCATGATCGGCGTGGCAAAGCCGCAGGCGCCGAGGCATTCGACCTCGATGACCGTGTACTTCCCATCGGCCGAGGTCTGGCCCAGCTCGAAGCACCCCGTCTGCTTGAGGAAGGCGTCGACCACGTCTTCGGCGCCGCACACGTTGCAGGGCGACGTCGTGCACACCTGGATGAAGTGCCGGCCGACCGGGTGCTGATGGTACATCGTGTAGAACGTGACGACGCCCTTGACGTACGCCGGAGTGAGTTCGAGCACGTCGGCCACTTCCGCCATCCCTGCTTCGCTCACCCAGCCGCGTTCGTGCTGAACCATCCACAGCGCGGGCAGTAGCGCCGCCATTTTCGTCGGGTAGCGCGCCAGGACCTCATCCAGCTCCCTGCGACGCGCGCTGCCCGGCGTGAACACGGGGATGTAAGGTTCGTGACCGTGTCCGGCCTCGCCGTGCGGCGCGTGCGCTGGCGCGTGCAGCCCGCCCTCTTCGGCCGCCGTGCGCAGTCCGCGATCGGGCGCCGTCATCGGTCGATCTCTGCCGTCGGAGGCGGTCGATCTCTCCCGATTCGCGTCGCTCATCGGTCGATCTCTCCCATCACGATGTCGATCGACGCGTTGATCGCGATGACGTCGGAGAGCAAGTGTCCCTCGACCATGCGCGAGATCGCCGACAGGTTCACGAAGGATGGAGGCCGGATGCGCCATCGCACCGGCTTGGACGAGCCGTCGGACACCATGTAGTAGCCTTTCTCACCCTTGGGGCTCTCGAGGGCAACGTAGCATTCGCCCATTGGTGGCCGCGGACCCTCCATCACCTGCTTGAAGTGATGGATCATCGATTCCATGTCGCTCGTCGCCTTGCTCTTGGGCGGGAGGATGATGCGATGCGCGTCGACGTTCACGGGACCTTCGGGCAGTCGCGCCAATGCCTGTTCGAGAATGCGCGTCGACTGGCGCATCTCCTCCATGCGCACGAGATAGCGATCGTACACGTCGCCATTCGTGCCCACCGGGACCTCGAAGTCGTACGTCTCGTAGTCGAGGTATGGGAAGTCCTTGCGCACGTCGTACCCGACCCCCGACGCTCTGACCATCGGGCCGGAGAGGCCGTAGTTCACGGCTTCCTCGGGCGACATCACGCCGAGGCCGACCGTGCGGCCGACCCAGATCCCGTTCCGCGTGATGATGCGATCGATCTCGTCGACGACCTTTGGGAAGCCTCGGAGAAACGCGGTGAGGCCGTCGGTCCAGTGATCGGGGATGTCGGCGCCCATGCCGCCGACGCGCGTCAGCGTGGTCGTGAGGCGCGCGCCGATCCATGCCTCGAGCAGCTCGTAGACCTTTTCGCGCTGCTGGAATGCCCAGAGGAACGGCGTGTAGGCGCCGATGTCGATGCAGGTCGTGCCGACCCACACGAGGTGCGAGATGATCCGCGACAGCTCGCAGGCGATCACTCGGAGCACCTTGCAGCGCTCCGTGATCTCGATGCCGAACAGCCGCTCGGCGCCGAGCGCGAAGGCGACGTTGTTGCCCGGCGAATTCAGATAATCCTCACGATCGGTCCATGGGATGATCTGATTGTACTGGCGGTACTCGCCAATCTTCTCGAAGCCGCAGTGGAGGTACCCGACGTGCGGGATGCAACGCACCACCGTCTCGCCGTCCAGCTCGAGCACCAGCCGCAACACGCCATGCGTCGCTGGGTGCTGGGGCCCGATGTTGATGAGCATGTGCTCGCCATCGAGACCCGGCTCGACCTCCGGCGGCGCCTCCATCGTGACCACGTTGCCGCTCTCGTCCAAGGCGAGCGGCACGCGCTGCGGGCGGCCCTGCGCGTCGAGGCCGGTCGTGGAGAGCTCGACTTCGACCGTGCGTTTGGTAGTCGCCATGGCTACTCTCCCGTCGCCTCGCCGGCACTCAGCCGGCGCTGCATTTCGGCGGGCAGGTCTTCGTAGGCCTCGGCGATCGTCAATTCTTCCTTGGAGTATCGCGCCTCGGGATTCGCCGACAGCGCCTGGCGAAGCTGCTCGGAGCGACTGAACCGGCCGCGAAGCGGAAAGTCCTTGCGCAACGGAAACCCTTCCTTGTACTGCTCCCACATCAGGATGCGGCGCAGATCCGGGTGCCCGACGAAGCGAATGCCGAACATGTCGTAGCACTCTCGTTCCAGCCAATCCGCACCCCGATAGACGTCACACACGCTCGGCACCTCGAGCGGCGTGCCCTTTTCGAGCAGCACTTTGACGCGGAGAAATCGGCGATACGGCAGCGAGCGAAGATGCCACACCACCTGCAGCGGCTGTTCGAGATCGCGGAACTCGACCGCGGTCACATCGGAGAGATAGTCGTAGCGCTGCGTTGGTTCGTCGTGCAGCCAGCGAATCACGTCGTGCACGCTCGCGCGGTCGACAATGACCGTCGTTTCGCCCCACACGACCTCGACGCGCCGGATGGCGCCCCCGAACTGCTGCTGGAGGCTCTCAGCCGACGGATTCGGAACACCGCCCTGCCTCGGAATTCCGCGTGGGCTCGTCGGGGCAGGCGCCTGGCTGCCGAGCGCGCTGCCCGCGACAACGGGCGTGAAGCTCGTTTCGCCGCTCACAGGCCGGAGCGCGTTTGGTGTACCGAGTTGCCGAACGGCTCGGAGATCTCGTCGATGACCTGCGGCGGAACGTAGAGCTGGCTCTCCGGATCGGGCTCCATCTCGTGGCGAAGCGATGGATCACTCGATCGTTCGTTGGCCACTTTCTTCTGCAGCATCATGATGCCGTAGAGCAAGCCTTCGGGACGCGGCGGGCAGCCCGGCACGTACACGTCCACGGGAATGATGCTGTCGATGCCCTGCACCACCGCGTAGTTGTCGAACATGCCGCCGGTCGAGGCGCACGCGCCCATCGAGATGCACCACTTTGGCTGCGGCATCTGCTGCCAGATTCGCCTGAGCACCGGAGCAAGCTTGAACGGCACGCGGCCGGCACAGATCAGGAGGTCGGCCTGCCGCGGCGAGAACGCCTGGCGCTCCATGCCGAAGCGGGCCAGATCGTACTTGCTTGCCGCCACTGCCATGAACTCGATCGCGCAGCACGCCGTGCCGAACGGCATCGGCCACAGGGAGTTCTTGCGGCCCCAGTTCACGAACGCGTCGAGCTTGGTCGTGATCCACGGAACGTCGCTCGGCGTCTCGACGACTTTCGGTTCAGGACGCGGACTCAATCCCATTGCAGTGCTCCTTTCTTCCAAACATAGATGAACCCGACGAGAAGGATCACGATGAACACGACCATCTCGACGAGCCCGAACAGCGACATGCGACCGGTGGGACACACGTCGTTCACCATGGGGACGGTGCACGATAACTGCCGGTAGTATGCCCCCCACGGAATCATGAACACGGTTTCGATGTCGAAAATGATGAACAGCACCGCGACCATGTAGAACTTCACGCTGAACCGCTCGTGCGCGTCGCCCAGCGGCGGAATGCCGGACTCATACGGTGTTTGCTTCACCGGAGTCGGGCGTGGGCGGAGCGTGAGGTGGGAGAGTCCCAGCATCACGATCGCGTTGAAAATGACGAAGCCGAGCAGGAGCAGGACCGGGAAGTAGGTGTGGAGCATGCGTCTCCCAACTTCGTGAAAACTTTCACTAAGTCCAGCCGCGGAAAGTTATCGGAGCCTCGAACATGGGTCAACGCCGCTCGCACGACTCGACGCGCGTGCGACGCGACGCGCTTGGCGCGACGTTCCCGCGCGCGTAACTTCCGCGCGCCGAGTGACCGTCGCTGTCCCGCCGCCCGCCGCCCGCCGCCCGCCGCCCGCCACGTGACACGCAGGTCGCCTCCGCTTCCGAATCTGCCGCCCCGCCCCACCAGGTTCCCACCCCGCTCCCGACGCCTCCATGACCATCATGTCCGACCGCTGGATCACGCGCATGGCCCGCGAACATCGAATGATCGAGCCATTCGAGGGCCGGCAGGTGCGAGCCGGCGTGATCTCGTACGGCGTCAGCTCGTACGGATACGACATGCGGGTCGCTCGCGAGTTCAGGATCTTCACCAACGTCCTCAGCTCGGTCGTCGATCCCAAGGCGTTCGACCCCAGATCGTTCGTCGAATACGAGGGCGACGTGTGCATCGTCCCGCCCAACTCCTTCGCGCTGGCGCGGTCCGTCGAATACTTCCGGATCCCGCGCAACATCCTCACCGTGACGGTCGGCAAGTCGACCTACGCGCGCTGCGGCATCATCACCAACGTCACGCCGTTCGAGCCTGAGTGGGAAGGCTTCGTGACGTTAGAGATCTCGAACACCACGCCGCTGCCCGCCAAGATCTACGCCAACGAGGGTATCGCCCAGGTGCTGTTCTTCCGCGGCGAGGAAGAGCCCGAAGTCTCGTACAAGGACAAGGGCGGCAAGTACCAGAGCCAGGTCGGCGTTACGCTCCCCAAGCTCTAGCGGCATCGCGACGTTGGGCACGACAGACCACGACACGGCAATGTCAACTGCTTTGGAGAACGGATTGACGCCTGATGTAACGAATTGGGAAACGAATCGCTCCTTGCGCTGAGCAGCCCGCCGCATCACCACGCGCTGGGAGGACAACTTGTTGGGAACGGCCGCTCGAGCAGGCCTCTCGTGGCTCACCGAGCGGCTGTTGCTACCACACTCCGAGGCGGGCTAGCCGAACAGCCCGGCGAAATAGACCACCACGATCAGCGCGACGATCAGCAGCACGATCCAGATTAGAGGATTGCGGCCGCCTCGCGCTGGCACCGTTGCCGTCGGCGTGCCGGGCGGCACATGCGCTTCGGGCCGCGTGCCGTGTCCCTCGACGTAGGTCGTTTTCTCGACCGCGTCGGCGCCGCCGAGTGCGGCTTCTGCATCGCGGTAGCGATCCTGCGGGATCTGCCCGCCTTCGGCGCCCGGTCGCGGATCGGTCATGTGCCCCTCGCGCGTTTGACGCGAGCGAGGGTTGCACGGGGCGCGCCACTGCGCGGCGGAACAGCGCGCGGACGCCGTTCCGTGCCGAACTTCAGCCCGCCCCGCCGAGCACTTTCTCTTCGCGCGCCGTGAGGGAGGCGACGACGTAGTCGCGGTTCATGCGCGCGATCGTGTCGATGCTGATCTCCTTGGGGCACGCTTCCTGGCACTCGCCGAACAGCGTGCAGTGTCCGAAACCCTCCGCGTCCATTTGCGCGACCATGCGGGCGGCGCGTCGGTATCGCTCCGGCTGGCCCTGCGGCAGCAGGCCCAGGTGCGAGACCTTGGCTGCCGTGAACAGTGACGCCGAGCCGTTGGGGCACGCCGCCACGCACGCCCCGCAACCGATGCACGCCGCGGCATCCATCGCGTCGTCAGCGGCCTGCTTCGGAACCGGAATGTTGTTGGCGTCCTGGGCGCTGCCTGTAGGCGCGGTGATGAAGCCACCAGCCGCGATGATACGATCGAGCGCGCTTCGGTTGACGACCAGGTCCTTGATCACCGGGAATGCGCGTGCACGCCACGGCTCGATGTAGAGCGTCGCACCGTCGGTGAAGCTTCGCATGTGGAGCTGGCAGGTGGCGGTTCCCTTCATCGGACCGTGCGCCACGCCGTTGATCATCATTCCGCACGAGCCGCAAATCCCCTCGCGGCAATCGTGGTCGAACGCGATCGGCACCTGCCCGCTCTCCACGAGTCCTTCATTGACGAGGTCGAGCATCTCGAGGAACGACATGTCGGGGCTGATGTCGCGCGCGTCGTAGCGCTCGAGCTTGCCCGCGGCATCCGGACCGGGTTGGCGCCATACGTAGAGAGTGAGATTCATGGGCTGGAGGGCTCGAAGACTGGAGGGCTCGAAGGCTCGAGGGTTCGATGGCTCGAAGGGATGGCGGACTCGAAGGTTCGACCGACGAACCCTCGATCAACGAGCCCTCGATCAACGAGCCCTCGATCAACGAGCCCTCGAGCCGTCGAGCTCATTTATACGACCTCTGCGACAGCGCGACGTTCTCGAAGACGAGCGGCTCCTTGTGCAAAACGGGCGGCTCGGCGTCTCCACTGTACTCCCAGGCCGCGACGTATGCGTACCGGTCGTCGTGGCGCAGCGCTTCGCCATCGGGCGTCTGGTGCTCGGCCCGGAAATGGCCGCCGCACGACTCCTCGCGGTGCAGTGCGTCGATGCACATCAGCTCCGCGAGCTCCAGGAAATCCGCCACTCGCCCGGCGTGCTCGAGCGATTGATTGAGCTCTTCGCCCGTCCCCGGAATTCGCACGTCGTGCCAGAACTCGTCGCGCAGCTTCGGAATCAGCTCGAGCGCCTGCTTCAGCCCGGACGCGTCGCGCGCCATGCCGCAGTATTCCCACATGATCTTGCCGAGCTCGCGGTGAATCGACAACACGGTGCGCTCGCCGTTGACGGCGAGGAGCCGTTCGGTGCGCGCCCGCACCTCCTGCTCCGTCTGGCGCACCGCGGGATCGTCCGGACCGACCAGCTCCAGCTTGGTCGAGCCGAAGTAGTCACCGATCGTGAGCGGCACCACGAAATACCCGTCGGCCAGACCCTGCATGAGCGCGCTCGCTCCGAGGCGGTTGGCCCCGTGATCGGAGAAATTGGCCTCGCCGATCACGTGTAGCCCCGGAATCGTGCTCATGAGGTTGTAGTCCACCCAGAGCCCGCCCATCGTGTAATGCGCCGCCGGGTAGATGCGCATCGGGACCTCGTACGGATTCTCGTCCGTGATGCGTTGGTACATCTCGAACAGGTTCCCGTATCGTTCGGCGATCCGTTCGACGCCGAGTCGATTGATCGCGTCGGTGAAATCGAGATACACGCCGCGTCCACCGGGGCCGACGCCCCGCCCTTCGTCGCAGACTTCCTTTGCCGCCCGCGACGCGATGTCGCGCGGCGACAGATTGCCGAAGCTGGGATACTTCCGCTCGAGGTAGTAGTCGCGATCCTGCTCGGGGATGGCGCGGGGCGACTTGTCGCAGTCCTCGCGGCGCTTCGGTACCCACACGCGCCCGTCGTTGCGCAGCGACTCGCTCATCAGCGTGAGCTTCGATTGGTGCTCGCCAGCCACTGGAATGCACGTCGGGTGGATCTGGGTGAAGCACGGATTCGCGAACGCCGCTCCGCGCTTGTGCGCGCGCCAGATCGCGGTGGCGTTCGATCCTTTCGCGTTGGTCGACAGGAAGAACACGTTGGCGTAGCCGCCAGTGCCGAGCACCACCGCGTCCGCCAGGTGCGTCTCGATGGCGCCGGTCACCATGTTGCGCGTGACGATGCCGCGCGCCCGGCCGTTCACCACGACGAGGTCGAGCATCTCGGTGCGCGGGAACATCGTCACGCCGCCGCGCGAGACTTCCTTTTCGAGCGCCTGGTAGGCGCCGAGCAGCAGTTGCTGGCCGGTCTGCCCTCGCGCGTAGAACGTCCGCGAGACCTGCGCGCCGCCGAACGAGCGATTGGCCAGCAGGCCGCCGTACTCGCGCGCGAACGGCACGCCCTGCGCCACACACTGGTCGATGATGTTGACGCTGATCTCGGCGAGGCGGTGAACGTTCGCTTCACGCGACCGGAAGTCGCCGCCCTTGATCGTGTCGTAGAACAGACGGTAGACGCTATCGCCGTCGTTCTGATAGTTCTTGGCGGCGTTGATGCCGCCCTGGGCGGCGATGCTGTGCGCGCGGCGCGGCGAATCCTGAAAGCAGAAACACTTCACGTTGTAGCCAAGCTCGCTCATGCTCGCCGCCGCCGACGCGCCCGCGAGTCCCGAGCCGACGACGATCACGGTGTATTTCCGCTTGTTCGCCGGGTTCACCAGCTTCATCTCGAAGAGGTGCTTCTCCCACTTTCTCTCGAGCGGCCCCGACGGGCTCCTGGAACGCAGCTCCATGGTGGTTCGCCTACCGAATGATGCCGGCGATCACGCCGACCGGAACGAGCGTGAAACCGATCCATACCACGATCGCGACGACGAGCGCGATCCGGCGGTGCAGCGGATGCGGCGACGGCCTGGCGTAGCCGAGCGTGCGGAGTGAGCTCCACGCGCCGTGATACAGGTGGAGGCCCAGCGCGATCATCGCGACGATGTAGAACGCGGCCACCCACCAGATGCGGAAGCTGCCGACGACGTTCCCGTAGATGTCGGGTACGCCGTGAATGTCCACCATGCCGCGCGACCGCGATGGATCGATCGTCTCGGTCGTGAAGTGGAGAATGTGCGCGACGATGAACACGAGGAGCAGCACGCCCCCCCAACGCATCGTGCGTGACGCGAGCGTCGACACTTGCGGCTCGCGCCGCTGATAGGCGACGGGTCGCGCCGCGTGCGCGCGCTGCGTGAGCTGATACGCCATCAGCACGTGCAGCACTACTGATACGATCAACACGATGCGCACGAGCCACGTCAGCTCGATCAGCGGCCCCTTCAGCATCGCGCCGTAGTTATTCAGCTTCGACTGCCCGACGAATGCCTGCAGGTTCCCCAGCATGTGGACGATCACGTACCCGATGCCAATCAGGCCCGTGATTCCCATGATGACTTTCTTGCCGATCGTCGAGCGATAGAACGACAACAGAAACATGCGAGCCTACAGCTTGACGGCCCGCATCGGCTCGCGGACGGCCTCTGCGCTCTTGGCGAGCGCCGCGCGCTCGTCGGCCGTGAGCTCGACCTCGATCACCTTCTCGAGACCGCGCCGGCCGATCTTGCACGGGACGCCGAGGAAGAGACCGCTCATCCCGTACTCACCGTCGAGCCAGGCCGCGCACGGCAGGATGCGACGCTGGTCGTGCACGATCGCCTCGGCCATCTGCACCGCACCGGAGGACGGCGCGTAGTACGCCGATCCGGTCTTGAGGTGCTTCACGATCTCCGCGCCGCCGTTCCTCGTGCGATCGACGATGGCATCGAGCTTGGACCGGTCGATGAGCTGCGTGATCGGAATGCCGCTCACGCTGGTGTAGGTGATGAGCGGCACCATCGTGTCACCGTGACCGCCGAGCACCATTGCCTGGATGTCCCGCACCGACACGTCGAGCGCCTCGGCGAGAAACGCGCGATAGCGCGCCGTGTCGAGCACGCCCGCCATGCCGAGCACACGTTCGCGCGGGAACCCGGTCACCTGCTTCGCGACGTAGCACATCACGTCGAGCGGATTGGAGACGACGATGAGGATCGCGTTGGGCGACGATGCTTTCACCTGCTCCGCCACCTGCTTCACGATTCCGGCGTTCGTGTTGAGCAGGTCGTCGCGCGACATTCCCGGCTTGCGCGCGATCCCCGCGGTGATGATCACGATGTCGGAACCGGCCGTCTCGTCGTAGTCGTTGGCGCCGACGACGCGCGAATCGAATCCTTCGATCGGGGCCGACTGCCACTGGTCGAGACCCTTGCCCTGCGGAATGCCTTCGACGACGTCGACCATCACGACGGTCCGCGCGAGCTCCTTCTCCGCCACACGCTGCGCGGTCGTCGCACCAACATTGCCGGCGCCGACGACCGTGATTTTGTTGACCATGTGTGTTTCGCTTGATGAGTAAGTACGAAGCGAAACCTAATTGGACCCGGAGAAGCGCGAAACGGACGCGCTCAGCCGCCGATTTGCGACAGCGCGCGGAGTCCGCCGACCTTCATCTGCAGCAACTCGTGCTCCTTGGGCTTGTTGGCGAGCGCGTCGCGGAACAACGGCTCGAGCCGGGCGCCCGCGCGAAGCGGCGCGCGCAGATCGACTTCGTGATCTCCGAAGAGGCACGTGCGAAGGCGCCCGTCGGCCGTGAGTCGCACGCGATTGCACGACGCGCAGTACGTGTGCGTCATCGGCGTGATGACACCGATCGATCCCGATGCATTCGGCCACTGATAGTAGGCCGCGGGCCCGTTCCCGCGCGGTGGGCCCGCGGCCGGCGCGAGCGGCGCGATGGCGTTGAGACGCGCAAGGATCTCATCGCTCGGCACGACGTGCTCCCAGGTGAGCGAGCGCATGTCGCCCACCGGCATGAGCTCGATGAATCGCACGTGCCACGGATGATCGATCGTCAGCCGGGCGAGCGCGTCGATCTCGTCGTCGTTGATGCCGCGCATCACGACCATGTTCAGCTTGATCGGCTCGAGCCCCACATCCTGCGCCGCGAGCGCCGACCGGACTGGATCGAACCCGAGGTCGCGCCGCGCGATGCCGGCGATCCGATCGGGACGCAGGCTATCGACGCTCATGTTGATGCGATCGAGGCCGCAGTCGCGCAGCAGCCCTGCGAGCTCCGGAAGCCGGACACCGTTGGTCGACAGCGCGATGTCGGTGATCTCCGGGATCGCGCGGAGCATGCGGATCAGCTCGTGAATCTGCGGTCGGATCGTCGGCTCCCCGCCGGTGATGCGCAGGCGACGCAGCCCGAGCGGCGCGAGCTGGCGCACGACCTCGGCGATCTCCTCGTACGAGAGGATCTCCGACTTGGGCAGCCACTGCATGCCTTTCTCCGGCATGCAGTACACACACCGGAAGTTGCAGCGATCGGTGACGGAGATGCGAAGGTACTCGATCGCGCGTCCGAACTGATCGAGCGCCCGCACCGGCTCAGCCACGGGTAGCGGCTCGCTCACGATTGCGTCTCCGCGCCAGGCGATGCGTGGGCCGCGTGCCGGGTCGGGTCCACCCATGCACGCGTGCCGTCGACGTAATGCTCGAGCTTCCAGATCGGCACACGCTGCTTGAGCTGCTCGATGACGTAGCGGCTTGCCGCGTAAGCTCCGTCGCGATGCGGATGAGCGACGGCGATCGCGACGCTCGGCTCACCCAGTTCGAGCGCGCCCAGCCGGTGCTCGACGACCACGTCCGACGTGCCGAACTGTTCGGACGCTTCGCGGACGATGTCGCTCATCTCGCGCTCTGCCATGCTCTTGTACGCGGAATACTCCATACCCGTCACCGGCCGACCGTCGTTCACGTTCCGGACCGTGCCGACGAACAGCACCGTCGCGCCATTCGACGTACTCGCGACTTCGAGCGTGAGTGCCGTCACATCGATCGGTCCGTCGACGAGCGCGGTACGCATCAGCCGCCCGCAACTGGCGGAATGATCGCGACTTCGTCGCCCGACGCGAGCACGTGCTCGGGGCGCGCGTATCGCTCGTTTACGGCGAGCATCGGCCTACTGGGCAAACGCGTCCGACCACCGTTCGCGAGCGACCGCACTCGATCGAGAGCGTCGCCTGCCGTCGCTCCCGGATGGAGGTCGAGCGCGATGGAGTTGGCGCCGAGCGTGTCAGCGTACGATGCGAAAAGAAGAACGGTGATCTGCATGTGTGAACGGATGCTGTCGGATGCTATGCGTAGGATAGCGACCTGGGAAGACGCGAGCGGCTCGGTGCCGGTGGCACCGAGCCGCTCCATTCGCGTTCAGGAAGTCGTTACGCCTCCGACACTTCCTCGAAGTCGTCCTCCATCTCGCTGATGTCGAGCCCCGCAACCATCGCGCGCAGTTCCTTGGAGGGCTTGAACACCGGAACGGGCCGCGCCGATACTTCGACCGGCGAGCCCGTCCGAGGATTCCGCGCCATGCGCGTCTTGCGGTGTCGGATCTTGAACGTACCGAAACCGCGCACCTCGATGTTTTTCTGACTCTGTAGCGCTTCCTTGATCGAATCGAGGAACGCGTCCACGACGCGGGCGCAGTCTTTCTTGGAGATCATCGGCCCAGCGGTGCGGGAAATCTGGGCGGTGACTCTTTCGACCAGGTCGGCTTTGGTCATCGGAATGCCTCGTGTTCTGACGCCCGGGAGGATGGCGACGATGACCGAACTTAGCGCCGTTAACTCTTATGTGTCAAGAGCTTGGACCACTTGCCGAGTCGTGGGATCGGACGGTTTCGAGGAAGTCGTCGAACAGGGGCCGGGCGTCGTGAGGGCCAGGCGCGGCTTCCGGATGGTACTGGACACCAAAGATGGGCTTGGCACGATGCCGCAGACCCTCGACGGTCCCATCGTTGAGATTCACGTGGGTCACCTGCAGCTCAGGTGCGCCCGGAATCTCCTTTTCGGTACCGGAGACGGCGAATCCGTGGTTCTGAGACGTGATGAGCACCCGACCCGAGGCGAGATCCTTTACCGGGTGATTTCCGCCATGGTGCCCGTACGACATCTTGACCGTCTGCGCGCCGTAGGTGAGCCCCAGAATCTGGTGCCCGAGGCAGATCCCGAAGATCGGCACTCCGCGATCGGCAATCTCCCGGACTGTGCGAGGCGCGTATGACACCGCGGCCGGATCGCCCGGCCCGTTCGACAGAAAGACGCCGTTCGGCCGCAGCGCGAGCGCTTCCTCGGCCGTCGTCTCGGCGGGCACGACTGTGACGCGACACTCGTGCTCGGCGAAGAGTCTCAGAATGTTGCGCTTGATGCCGTAGTCGTATGCGACGATGTGGAACGGCGCATCCGCATTGCCCCACGTGTACCGCTCACGCGTCGTGACTCGCGATGCGAGATCGAGGCCCTCCATCGGCGGGCACGCGTCGAGGGCGAGAAGTGCCTCTCGGGTGGGCTCCGTCCCGGGCGCAACCACGCCACGCATCACACCCAGCGTTCGCAGGTGGCGAGTAAGCCGTCGCGTGTCAACATCTTCGAGCGCGGGCACTCCAGCGCTTTCGAGCCACTGCAGGAGACCGCCCTCGGCGCGCCAGTTCGAGTATGCGCGCGAGAGTTCGCGAACCACGATGCCGGCCACCTGTGGCGCCGACGACTCCGGATCGGAGCCGTTGATGCCGTAGTTGCCGATCATCGGCGCCGTCATCACCACGATTTGTCCACGATACGACGGATCCGTGAACACCTCCTGGTAGCCGCTCATGTTCGTGGTGAACACGACCTCGGCCACGGTCGGGCTCGTGGTGTCGGTCGCCAGCTCTCCACGAAAAAGGGTTCCGTCTTCGAGAAGAAGGAACCCGGGGCGAGAATCGCGAAGCGTCACGGTGGTGTTATGGCTTCTTGTTCGCCGGTGGTTGCGCGGTCGGCGCCGGCTGCTGAGTGCCGGGCTTTGGCGCCGCCGTGTTTGGAGTAGTGGTCGGTGCAGCACCACCAGGCGCCGCCGGCGCCGCGTTCGTCGGATTGGCCGGTGTGAGCGGAACTGGATTGGCTCCGCCGCCGGGTGCACCAACCGGCGCGGATACCGGCGGAGGCGGCTGGAAGGTCTGATCCAACACCGACTTTGGCGCGCGACTGCGAGTCGACGCAATCGCGAGCAGGAACGAGAGTCCGAGGAACAGCCCGCCGCACCACCAGCTTGCCTTGGTGAGCAGGTTGCCGGTTTGTCTCGTGCCGAGGAACGAGCTCGCCGAGCTGCTCACGCCACCGAACGACGCGGCCATGCCGCCGCCCTGCCCTGACTGCAGGAGGATGGCTGCGACGAGCACGAGGCTGTCGATGATGAGCAGAACGAGTAGAATCGTGTACAGCATTTGAGGCGGGCTCTGTGTCGCGATGTGTAAGCCTCAAATATCACGACACTTAGCATGCGTCGTCAAGTGTCGCAGATGGCGATCCAGGCTTCCACGTCGAGGCTGGCACCGCCAACGAGCAAGCCGTCGACGCCGGGCGCGGCGAGGAGCGTCGCGGCATTCGCTCGGTTCACGCTGCCTCCGTACAGAATCGGTATCGCCTCACTCGCCTGGCCGACGCGCTCTCGCAGCGCGGCGCGAATTGCCGCGTGCACGATCGACGCGTCGTCCGGCGTGGCGTTCTTCCCCGTTCCGATCGCCCACACCGGCTCGTAGGCGATCGCCATCGAGGCGATCGCGTCCGAATCGAGTTCGCTGATCCCGGCGGCGAGTTGTCGCAATACGACCTTGGTGGTCTCGCCGTGCTCACGCTCGGCGAGCAGCTCGCCGACACACAAAATCGGCGTGAGACCGCCCCGCACACAGGCCGCCACCTTCTTTGCCGCCTGCTGATCGGTTTCACCGAACACGTGTCGACGCTCCGAATGTCCGACCAGCACGAACCGGCCACCGGCATCGCGCACCATCGGCGCCGACGTCTCGCCGGTGAAAGCGCCCTTGTCTTCAGTCCAGATGTTCTGCGCGCCGACAGCGATGTCGTTACGAGTTCCAAGCGCGTGTACCACCGTCGTGAGCGACAACGCGGGAGGAAAGAAGACGATCGTGCGATCGCTCCTGGGAGTCCAGCGCGCGGTGAACGATGCGATGAAGGCGCGCGCTTCACTCGGCGCGTTGTTCATCTTCCAGTTCGCGGCAAAGACAGGTCTTTGCATCAGCGCTTGTCGTCGAGCGCGGCTACTCCCGGCAGCACCTTCCCTTCGAGGAACTCGAGCGAGGCACCCCCGCCCGTGGACACGTGGCTCATTGCGTCCTCGAGCCCGAGCTCCGCGACCGCGGCCGCTGAATCGCCGCCGCCGACGATGGTCGTCGCGCCATGCTTCGTTGCATCCGCCATGGCCGCGGCAACGGCGCGCGTGCCCGCGTCGAACGGCTTGGTCTCGAAAACGCCCATCGGCCCGTTCCACAGCACCGTTTGCGCTCCGCGGATCACGTCGGCGAACTGTCGCGCCGATTTTGGCCCGATGTCGAACATCGCTTCGTCGGCCGGGATCGCGTTCCCCTCGACCGAGTGCGCGCTCTGCGGTGCGTCCAATGACGGCGCGACCATGCCATCCACCGGAAGCAGCAGCTTGTCGCCTCCGCGCTCGAGCAGATCCTTCGCCATGTCGAGCCGGTCGGGCTCGACGAGCGATTTGCCCGTCTCGAGGTTCGTCGCCTTGAAGAAGGTGCACGCCATGGCGCCGCCGATGATCAGTCGATCGACCTTTGGCAGCAGATTCTCGATGACGTCGATCTTCCCCGAGATCTTGGCGCCGCCGAGCACCGCGACGAACGGCCGCTTGGGCGACTCGAGCGCGGCGCCGAGGTAGTCGAGCTCGTTCTGCATCAGGAGCCCGGCGACCGCCGGCTTGAGAAAGTGCGCCACGCCTTCGGTCGATGCATGCGCGCGATGCGCCGACCCGAACGCGTCGTTCACGTAAAAGTCGCCAAGCTCGGCCAAGCCTCGGGCGAGCCGCTCCTCGTTCGACTCCTCGCCGCCGAGGAAGCGCGTATTCTCGAGGAGAACAACCTGTGCCGACGGATCGTGGGTTGCCTTCATCGCTTCGTCGGTGTCCGTCGACTCCACGAACTGAAGGCGCACGCCCGGCATCAGCTCACCGAGGCGTTTCGCCACCGGCTGGAGCGAGTACTTCGGCTCGGGCTTCCCTTTCGGGCGGCCGAGGTGCGACAGCAGGATCACGCGCGCGCTGCGGTCGAGCAGCGCCTGGATCGTCGGCAGCGCGGCGCGGATGCGCGTGTCGTCGGATACGCGCCCGCCCTCGAGTGGCACGTTGAAGTCCACGCGCACGAGTGCGCGCTTGCCGCGCACGTCCGCGTCGGACAGGTCGCGAATCGTCTTCTTGTTCATGTGCGTGGTCGCCCGATCAGAGGCGCGCCGCGACGTACCGCAGCAGGTCGACGCAGCGGCACGAGTAACCCCACTCGTTGTCGTACCAGCCGGAGACCTTGATGAGCATGCCGTCGACCACGTTCGTGCTCTTGGCGTCGAGGATGCACGAGTGCGGATTGCCGATGAAGTCCACCGACACGAGCTCCTCCTCGGTGTACTGGAGGATGCCCTTCATCGGGCCGTCCGCGGCCGCCTTGAACGCCGCGTTAACCTCCTGCACCGTGACCGGCTTGTCGACGACGACGGCGAGATCGGTGAGCGACACGTCGGGGGTGGGCACGCGAATCGAAATGCCGTCGAGTTTGCCCTTGAGCTCGGGAATCACGAGCGACGTCGCCTTTGCCGCGCCGGTGGTCGTCGGGATGATCGACATCGCCGCGGCGCGCGCCCGACGCAGGTCCTTGTGCGGCAGGTCGAGAATCTGCTGATCGTTGGTGTAGCTGTGGATCGTCACCATCGAGCCGCGCACGAAGCCGAATGTGTCGCGTACGACCTTGACCATTGGCACGAGGCAGTTCGTCGTGCACGACGCGTTGGAGATGATGGAATGCTTCGCGGAATCGTACTTTGTCTCGTTCACGCCGAGCACGATGGTGATGTCCTCACCCTTGGCCGGTGCTGAGATCACGACCTTTTTGGCACCGCCGTCGATGTGCTTTCTCGCGCCGTCCGCGCTCGTGAACTTGCCCGTGGACTCCAGCACGACATCCACGCCCAGATCGCGCCACTTGAGATTCGCCGGATCCTTTTCGGCGAACACCTTGATCTCCGAGCCGTCGACGATGATCGCGCCGTTGCCGGCTTCGACATCGCCTTGATAGGTGCGGTGGACCGAGTCGTACTTGAACAGGTGCGCGAGCGTTTTGGTGTCCGTCAGGTCGTTGACCGCAACGAACTCGATGTCCGCCACGCCCTGCTGCCGCGCGGCGCGCAGCACCTGACGTCCAATGCGGCCAAAACCATTGATGCCGACGCGAATGGCCATCCGTTCTCTCCTGTGCGTTAAGGGCGGTCGCCAAGTGCGGGCGCCCGGCCGAAGGTCACGAAACTCACAACGCGTGCACCGCCATCGCAGAGCGCGGCAGCGCACGCGTTCAAGGTGGCGGCAGTCGTCACGACGTCATCGACGATGACGACGTGCGCTCCGCGAAGCGTGTGCCGCGCCGTCGAGCTGGCGCGGAACGCGCCTGAAACGTTGCGAAGTCGGTCCCCGGGTGTCAACCGCGTTTGCGTCTCGGTGTGACGCGTGCGCACGAGCACGTCCGTCCACATCGGCACCGCCCAGTGCGCGGCGAGCGGCGCGGCGAGCTGCACGCTCTGATTGTAGCCGCGCTGCCGCTCACGCTTGCGCGAGAGCGGAACGGGAACCACCGCGCACCGCTCTTCCAGGACGTCGAGCGGCCAGTCGAGCCGAGCCATCCGCGTTGCCAGCTCGGGTGCCACGCGATACCAGCCGCCGTACTTGAGCGCGTGCACGATACCCAGACCGATCTGACCCGAGGCCCAGGCCACGCTGCGAGACGCGCGAACGTATGGCGGAAGGAGCTCACACCAACGACACTTGTCCGCGTAGGTCGGATGTCCGCAGCGCTCGCACCGCGGCACCGGCAGCAGCGGCAACCGGGCCCAGCATCGTCCGCAAACGAGTCCCGATTCGTGATGATCGAGCAACCGCTCGCACACCGTGCAGGCACGCGGCAGGAGAAGCTCGGCGAGCGCGGCGCCGGCCCGACGCGTTGCACTCGCCCACTCCGTTCCCGATCTCAGCTTCGGTCGAGCGTCTCCCACATCGCCGACCGATCCGGCGTCAGCGCGAACCATTTCTCGAACGCGAGCGCCGCCTGCTCGACGAGCATGGTGATCCCGTCCGTGGCCCGCGTCCCGCGTGCTCGAAGCGCGCGCACGAAGGCGGTCCCGCCAGGTCTATATACGAGATCGATGACGACGGCGTCGCGACGCACCATCGAGAGGTCGAGCGGCAGTGAATCGTCCTTGAGGCCGACTGACGTGGCATTGACCACAAGGTCGGCGCCGCCTACCACGCCGACGTCATCGACCGGTTGCGCCACGGGGCTGAATCGCGCACAGAGCATTCGCGCGCGCTCGGACGTGCGATTGTAGACGTGCACGGTGCAGCCAGGCCACGACTCGACCGCCGCGAGCACGCCCGCTGCCGCGCCTCCGGCGCCGAGCACGCCCACGGTCAGGTCGCGCGGCCGCTCGCACTCGAGTGACTGTCGCACCGCGGCGTCGAACCCACCGACGTCGGTGTTGTCACCCACGAGTTGCCCGTCGCTGTCGACCCACCACGTGTTGACGGCGCCGGTGCGGCGCGCGAGCGGGGAAAGCGCGTCGCAAGCGGCGAGCATGCGCTCCTTGAACGGGATCGTCACGTTGCCCGCGGCGCGCTCGCGCGTGAGCACATCGACGACTTCCTCGAACTGTGGCGGGTTCACGTCCACCGCCTCGTAATGCGCCCGAAGCCCCGCCGCCGCGATCGCCGCGTTCTGGATGCGCGGCGACAGCGAGTGTGCGACCGGGTGCCCGAGCAGCACGAGGCGCTCAGGCGTGCTCATCAACCAGCGCCGGTGCTGCGCTCCGCCATGATGCGGTCGAGCAGGCGGCGGATTTCCTCCTCGAGCTCGTCGGCGGTCGCTCGATAGACGTCGAGCTCGGCGCCGATCGGATCGCTGATCGGCCGCGTTCGCGTACCGTGCGAGGCGTAGTCGGCGAGGAGATACGCGCGCCCCGATCCGCCAAGCGCCTCGATGCGCTCCAGGTGGTGCGGACCCATGGCGAGGATGAGATCACACTCGCGCACGAGATCGCGCGACAAGGTCTGCGCGCGATGACCGCCGAGGTCGAGGTTCCGTTCCATGCCGACCAGCAAGGCGCCGTCGCTGGCCGGCGCGCCATCGTGTGCGCTCGTACCGGCGCTCAACATCTCGACGTCGTGGAGCCCGCGCTCGATCGCGATTTTGCGCGCGATCGCTTCGGCCATCGGGCTGCGGCAGGTGTTGCCCGTGCACACGAACATGATCTTCATGCGGTCACGCGTCTCCGATCAGATTGGGAACGCTTTCGCGAAGCGTGCTGGCCGGGATCTCGCCGCGGCGAATGACCCGCGGCCGACGACCGGTGCAGTCGAGTACCGTCGATGGCATGGACGGCGTGAGTCGGCCTCCGTCGAGTACACACAGCTCGCCTCGCGCCACGGCGTCCGGCCACTGAGAAAGAATCTCGGCGGCGCTCATCGCCGGCGGAACCCCCGGCCGATTCGCGCTCGTCGACGTGATCGCCTCCCCGTGCACTCGAATCAGGCGGGCGATCGCCGGATGACTCGTCCAGCGGACGGCGACGCCGCCTTCGGGGCCGCGCAGCCGCTCGGGCACGCGGTGTTCACCGCCGGAGAGGACGAGCGTGAGCGGTCCTGGCCAATGCCGCGCGACGAGATTCGCCGCGTACGCCGGCAGCCGCAGATCGAGGCGTTCGATCATCTCGGGGCCGGCGATCAGCAGCAGGAACGGCTTGCCGAACGGACGCTGCTTGAGGCGCACGAGCGCGTCGACCGATTCCCGATCGATCCCGCCGCCAAAGCCGTACACGGTCTCGGTGGGATACGCGAGCACGCGCCGCGCCTCGATGTGCGCCAGCGCGGGCCGGATCGCCGCGTCGACTTCCTCGGCCGACCAGAATGGAATCGAGAGAACGTCCGTCCTCATTCGCGGAGCGGAAAGAGCGCTTCGGCGCGCGCGAAATCGGTTTCCTCGGTGATTTTCATCGCCCGCTCGCTGCCGCGAACCACGGATACCGGAATGCCCAGTCGCTCGCAGAGCGCGGCGTCGTCGGTGGCCGAGGCGTGATTGGCCTTCGCATCACGGTGCGCGCGCACGATGACGTCGCGCGGGAATCCCTGCGGCGTCTGCGCGCGCCACAGCCCCGCGCGCTCGACGGTGCGCACGACGCGGCCCGACGCGTCGACCTCCTTGAGCGTATCGACCACCGGGAGCGCCGCGATGGCGCAGCTGCCCGAGCGCGCCGCGGCGATCACGCGGTCGATCGTCGCGTCATCGACGAGCGGGCGCGCCGCGTCGTGCACGAGCACGACCTGCGCTTCGTCGGGCAGATCGTCCAGACCGTTGGCCACTGATTCCGTCCGCGTGCGGCCGCCGACTGATATCATCAGCCGGTCGACGTCGCACTGAAAGATCCATGGCGGCGGATCGGCGACGTACGCACGCGGCAGAACCACGACGACGGCGACGACGTCGGGACGCGCCATGAACGCTTGCAGGCTGTGGAGCAACGCGGGCTTGCCCGCCACCCATCGAAACTGCTTCAGCTCCTGCCCGCCCGTGCGCGTGCTCTCGCCGCCCGCGACGATCACGACACCGACGTCGCGCGTGACGGTCATGTGAAGAGACGGCGTAAGAGATCTTGAATGGTGCGGACGCCGATCAGCTCGACGTCGCGCGACAGCCGCCTGGGAACGCCGCGCTCGGCGACGTACACCTGGCGCAAGCCCATGTTCGCCGCCTCGGCGACTCGCCGCTCGACCTGCGAGACGGTTCGGACCTCGCCGCCAAGTCCGACTTCGCCGATGAACGCCGCATCGGCGGGGAGCGCGCGATCGTAGACGCTCGACGCGAGCGCGGCGGCGACGGCGAGATCGCCCCCCGGCTCCTGCAGCCGCATGCCTCCGACGACGTTGAGGAAGACGTCGAGTTGAGCGAACGACAGGCCCGCGCGCTTGTCGAGGACGGCGAGCAATAGTGCGAGCCGACGCCCGTCGAAGCCGGTGGCGACCCGTTGCGGCGTGCCGAAGCCCGCTTTGGCCGCGAGCGCCTGAATCTCCACGAGCAGCGGGCGTGTGCCTTCCATCAACGCGGTGACGGCACTGCCCGACGCGTGGCTCGCGCGATCGCCCATGAACAGCTCCGACGGATTCGCGACCGGCTCGAGTCCCTCCTCGGTCATGCGAAACACGCCGATCTCGTCGACGCTGCCGAAGCGATTCTTGGTGGCGCGCAGCACGCGATGATCGAGCGTGCTCTCCCCCTCGAAGTACAAGACCGTGTCGACGATGTGCTCGAGGGTCTTGGGACCGGCGATGCCGCCGCCCTTTGTCACGTGGCCGACGACGAATACCGTCGTGCCGCTCTCCTTGGCATAGCGCATCAAGCGCGCGGCGCATTCGCGCACCTGCCCGACGTTTCCCGGCGCGCCTTCGAGATCGGCGGTGAAGACGGTCTGAATCGAATCGACCATGAGCACGGCCGGCGACGCGGCCGCCGACGTCGCGAGCACGGTCTCCAGGTTGGTCTCACTCAGCAGCGAGACCTCACCTGCTCCGCCGTCGAGTCGATCGGCGCGCAGCTTGACCTGGAGTGGCGACTCTTCACCCGACGCGTACAGCGTGGCGTGGCCCGCCGACTCGAGCCGCGCGGCGACCTGCAGGAGCAGCGTCGACTTGCCGATCCCCGGCTCGCCGCCGATCAGCACCATCGACCCCGGCACGATGCCGCCGCCGAGCACGAAGTCGAACTCGTCGAGGCCGGTCTTCCAGCGCTTGGCGTTGGAGCCCTTGACCTCACGCAATCGCGGCGTGACGGCCACGCTGCCGCCCTCGGCGAGCGATCGCGCGCCACCGATGCGCCGCGACGATCCTCCAACCGCGGCGACCTTGGGCGCCACGATCTCCTCGCCGAGCGTGTTCCACTCGCCGCACTGGTCGCAGCGCCCCTGCCACTTGGAGTACTCGGCGCCGCACTCGGTACAGCGATAGACGGTCCGCGATTTCGCCATGAGAAAAAGCTAGCGCGATACACGGTTCACGGGCGACCGTTGCGTGCTTTTGGTACGCGCGGCGGACTGTAACTACTCAGCGCAGAGGAGCAGACGCCGCGGAGATTCGCAGAGGAGTTCCGTGCGCATCCCGGCCCCTTCGTGGCGCGGAGACTTCGGGTGGTTGTGAACGCGGATGCTCCGGATGGGGCGGATTCTTCGGACTGCTCCATATGCCGAGAGAATACTTCGCCCAACGAGCCGTGCTTTTTGGGGCTGCCGCTCGGGATGCTCCTGGTGGCTTCTCGAGCGGCAGTTCAATCAAAAAAATCCCGGCTCGTGGCGAGCGGTGCTTTCGCGCCACTCGGACCAGATCCGTTGCCTCCGCCAAGTCCGCGTGACTCCGCGTTCACAACCACCCGAACTCTCCAAGCGCGACGAGGAGCCCCGGATGCGCACGGGACTCCCCTGCGAACCTCCGCGGCCTCTGCTCTTCTACGTTGGGCAGTTCCGGTCTCTCGACGAAGCCGACTGCGGCGCTCACCCGCGCGGCGTCGTGTAGCTCTCGAATCTCGTGTACTGCTTGTGGAAGAACAGATTCACGAGTCCCGTCGGGCCGTTCCGCTGTTTGCCGACGATCACCTCGGCCTTGCCCTCGAGCGAATTGCCGTCCTTGTCGGTCACGCCGTCGTAGAACTCCTGGCGGTAGAGGAACATGATGAGGTCCGCGTCCTGCTCGATCGCGCCCGATTCGCGGAGATCCGAGAGCTGAGGGCGTTTGTTCTCACCCGTGCGCTGCTCCGGCGCGCGCGAGAGCTGCGAGAGCGCGATCACCGGAACGGCGAGTTCCTTGGCCAGCGCCTTCAGCCCGCGTGAGATCTGGCTCACTTCCTGTTGCCGGCTCTCGGAGTTCGCCGGTCCCTGCATCAGCTGCAGGTAGTCGACGATCACCAGGCCCACGCCGGCATCCGCCTTGAGTCGCCGCGCCTTGGACCGCATCTCGAGCAGCGTGAGACCCGGCGTGTCGTCGATCCAGACCGGCGCCGAGCTGAGAATACCGGCGGCGCGCGCGAGGCGCGGAAAGTCGTCGTCGCGAAGCTGGCCTTTGCGGAGTCGCTGGGCGTCGATGCGCGCCTCGGACGTGAGCATGCGTTGCACGAGCGATTCCTTGCTCATTTCCAGCGAGAAGAACGCGACCGGGACGCTGTGCTCGATCGCGGCGTGCTGCGCGACGTTGAGCGTGAACGCCGTCTTCCCCATCGACGGCCGCGCGGCGACGATGATCAACTCCGCCGGCTGGAACCCGGAGGTCAGCTCGTCGAGATCGTTGAAGCCGCTCGCCACGCCGGTGACGGTCTTACCGCCGCGCTGCAGGGCCTCGATGCGCTCCATCGTCGGCCAGAGCAGCTCCTTGATCCGAGTGAAGCCGCCGTCGGTCTGCTCCTGGCTGACGAGAAAGATCTTCGATTCGGCTTCGTCGAGCAGCTCGCGCGCCGTGATCTTGCCCTCGAACGCTTCGGCGACGATCGACGTCGAGACTTCGATGAGCCGGCGCAGGATCGCTTTTTCGCGAACGATCTGCGCGTGGTACTCGATGTTAGCGGCCGTTGGCACGGCATCGACGAGAAAGCCGATGTAGTCCTTGCCGCCCGATCCCTCGAGCTCGCCGCGACGCGACAGCTCCTCGGAGAGCGTCAGCGGATCGACGACACCGCCGCGCTCGGCGATCGTCGCCATCGCGCGGAAGATACGGCGGTGGCGCTCGGCGTAGAACATCGCGTCGTCGACGAACTCGATCGCGCGCAGCACCGCGTCCTGATCGATGAGCATCGCGGACAAAACGGCCTGCTCGGCGTCCTCGGAGTATGGAGGGCGCCGATCGCGGTATGGATCACGCGCCTGAATCGGCGCTATCGAGTATTCGGCGGGCGAGCTTGACATCGTCCCAGGTAGGGCGCTTCCAACCGGGGTTGCGGAGAAGCGCGGCAGGATGGTACGTGACGACGAGCGGGACACCGTAATACCGATGTACCTGCCCCCGCAACTTACCAATCGACAGCTTCGTGTCCAACAGCGTTTGCGCTGCGAACGTGCCGAGCGCAAGAATCACTTTTGGCCGAATGAGCTCGATCTGTCGGATCAAGTATGGACTGCAGGCCGCAACCTCTTCGGGTCGCGGATTGCGGTTACCCGGTGGCCGATGCTTGAGGACGTTGCATATGAACACGTCCTCGCGTCGCAGGTCGATCGCCGCGAGAATCTTCGTCAGGAGCTGCCCCGCCGCGCCGACGAACGGACGACCGGTTTCATCCTCCGTGGCACCCGGTGCCTCGCCAACGCACATCAAGCCGGCGCTGGGGTTGCCCTCGCCCGGCACCGGGTTGGTAGCCGTGCTGTAGAGCGGGCAACGCGTACACGACGCCACGTGCGCCGCGAGTTTCTCCAACGAATCGAGCGCCGACAGCGGTCCGCCGAAGAGCTCGGCCGCGGCGGACCCGACGCTGATGCCGGCGGGGATCGACTCGAGGGCTGGAGGGCGGCTCGAGGGCTCGAGGGCTCGAAGGCTCGAGGGCTCGATGGGTCGAGGCGTAGCAGATTGGGCCGGCGGCTGAGGCGAATTCTTCCCATGTTTCGGTTCCGACGGCGCGGCGCCGGTCGCGCGGAGTGCAGAGCGCCAGTCGAGGTCCGCGGGAACGTCGGAGGGCGGTTCCACGCCGGTCGCCGGTGCTATGGCTTCCCCGGTTGGGGCACGCGACGAGCCGGTGACGATCCGCAGCGCCTCCTCGACGGTCAAGCCGTCGAGCACGAGCTCTCGCTCACCCATCTCGCGTCGCTGCTCGAGGTAGCGCCGCAACTGCTCCCTAGCGTCCACCAATCAGCTCCTCGACGCGGTCGAGAATCGCGTCGGCGACTTCGTCCTTCGACATGAGCGGGAGACAGCGTTCCGTGCCGTCGCGAGCGAGGAGCGTGACGCGGTTGGTGTCACCGCCAAATCCCGCTCCGGCCTCGGTCGCGTCGTTGACCACGACCAGGTCGAGATCCTTGGACGCGAGTTTGGCGCGACCACCGTCGACGGCGCGCTCGGTCTCGAGCGCGAAGCCAACGATCACTGAGCCTTGCCGTCGGGACGTGCGCGTCGATTGCAGGATGTCCGGCGTAGGCGTGAGCGCGAGCGACGGCGGCGCGACGTTCTTCTTGATCTTGGACGGCGCCACGCTCGCGGGCCGAAAGTCCGCGGGCGCGGCGGCCATCACCAGGACGTCCGCGCTAGGCAAGAGTCGTTCGACCGCCACCGCCATTGCCTCGGTGGATTCCACGTGGTGCACGGTCACTCCCACCGGCGTGTCCACGCTCAGCGGCCCGGCGACGAGATCGACGCCGGCGCCGCGACGCCAGGCCGAATGCGCCAAGGCCACACCCATCTTTCCGCTGCTGTGATTCGAGATGAACCGCACCGGGTCGATCGGCTCGCGCGTCGGGCCGGCGGTGACGAGCACTCGCCGACCGGCGAGCACGCCCGCGGCTCGCTGCTCGAGCAGCCGGCCGACATGAGCAAAGATGGTTTCTGGTTCTGGCATGCGACCGGGGCCACTGCCCTCGCCCGCCGCGAGTGCGCCCGAGTCGGGCTCGAGTACCTGGTAGCCGAGCTCCAGGAGATGGGCGACGTTGAGCCGCGTTTGTCCGTGCGCCCACATCTGATCGTTCATCGCCGGCACGAGCAGCACGGGACAGCGGGCAGCGAGCAGACAGGCCGTGAGCAGATCGTCAGCCTGGCCGGTGGCGGCGCGCGCCATGAAATCGGCCGTGGCCGGCGCGACCACGATGGCCGCGGCGTCGCGCGCGAGTGTGATGTGCTCGAGCGCCCGACCCGGGTCGAACAGACCGGTGTGCACCGGTCGCCCGGTCAGCGCCTCGAAGGTGACCGCGCCGACGAACTCCGTCGCGGCGCGCGTCATGACGACGTCGACATCAGCCCCGGCCTTGCACAAGAGCCGGGCGAGCCACGCCGATTTGTAGCTGGCAATTCCTCCCGTGACTCCCAGGAGGATGCGACTCCCGGTATACGGGCGGATGATGGACTACTCCGTACGGCGGCGCGGAACGACGTGATACACGATCTCGCCCTTTGCCAGCTCCTCGAGCGCGCGCGTGGTCAGCTTCTTTTCGCGCGAGGACGATCGGTCGCGCGGAAACTCGTTCAGCACGCGCGCGTACTTGGCCGCGACGAGCACGCCGAGGTACTTGTTGGCCGCGTGGGTCGCGATTTCGTTCGGAGTGAATACCTGCATGGATCAGCTCGATGAATGGTGATCGATCTCGGACTGGAGTCGCTGAATCAGCGCTTCCACTTGCATGCGAAGGCCTAGTACCCGTTCGCGGCTCACGACCTCCGCGTCCAGGATCGCTCCGACCTGGCGGACAGCCCGGTCGAGGTCGTCGTTCACCACAACGTACTCGTACTCGTCGACCGCCCGCAATTCGTGCAGAGCGGAATTTAATCGAGCGACAAGCCCTTGTGGGGACTCGGTTTTGCGCCGCCGGAGCCGCTCCAGGAGGACGTCCGCGGACGGCGGGAGCACGAATACCGTCACCGCGAGCGGAAACGCCCTCAGAATCTGCGCCGCCCCCTGGACGTCGATGTCCATGATCACGTGCTTGCCGCCGCCCAGCACCCGCGCGATCTCGCTTTTGAGCGTGCCATAGAGGTTCCCGTGCACCTGTGCGGACTCGGCGAAGTCTCCCGCCTGCTGGCGAGCCAGGAACTGCTCCTTGGTCAGGAAGTAGTAGTCCGTCCCGTCACGCTCGCCCTCGCGCGGCGGGCGCGTGGTGCACGAGATCGAGTAGCCCACGTCGTTCCGCCGGCCCAGTAGCTGGCGTGCGATGGTGGTTTTCCCCCCGCCGGACGGCGACGACAGGATGACCGGGAACGGGTTCACTCGAGGTTCTCCACCTGCTCGCGAATCCGTTCCAGCTCCTCCTTGATCGAGATCACGTCCTGCAGGATGGCCGAATCGCTGCCCTTGCTCCCGGTGGTGTTCGCCTCGCGTAGCATCTCCTGGAGCAGAAATCCCAGCCGTTTGCCCACGCCGTCGGGAGGCGGAGACGCCAGGCTCGCCCGGAACGCCGTGAGGTGGGAGTGGAACCGGCTCACCTCTTCGGACACGTCCAACCGGTCGGCGAGAATCGCGATCTCCTGCGCGAGCCGCTGATCATCGACCGCCACTCCCGCCGCGAGCTCCTCGATCGTCGCGCGAAGATGGTCGCGCTGTTCGATCAGCCGCTGCGGCGCGCGTTCGCCGATCCGTTCCACTGCGCGTTCGATCACCGCCAGGCGCTCGTTGAGGTAGCGAACGAGTCGAGCGCCTTCGGCCGCGCGCATGGCATCGAGCGCCGCCACCGCGCGATCCACGATCTCGACGAGCTCCGTCGCCGTGCCCTCGAGGATGTCGTCGGATGGCGCGATCACGTCGGGGAGACGGAGAATCGACGCTGCGTCGACCGATCCCTCGAGCCCGAATCGCTCGCCAAGCCGGCGAATCTGTTCCACGTACGCGCCGAACCGCGCTTCGTCGATTCGCGTGTCCTCGGCACGATGACGGTCGATCCGCGCCGAGAGCGTCACGTGGCCGCGCGCGATGCCGCGCCGCAGCGCCTCGCGCACTTCCGGTTCCCAGCGACTCAGCTCGCTCGGCAACTTCACCGAAGGGTTGAAGAAGCGATGGTTGACCGAACGGACTTCGACCGACACGCGCGTTCGCCCCACCGTGCCATCGCCCGACCCGAAGCCGGTCATGCTCTTGATCATGTCGGGAACCGAGCCTTGAAGGTGGGAATGAAAGTGGTCAATCGACGAAGGACCAGCGCACGCCGTAAAAGTTGGTCTGCCGGGGCATGATGAATCCAGGCACCTGAGCGTATCGCTCCCCGAGCGTGTTCCGGAACTGCCAGGAGATGGTCGCGCTCAGGATCCTGATCTCGAGCAGCGTCGAGATCGTGCGGTAGCCAACCGTGGTGCGGACTCCCGGCTCGACGAACACGGGCAGGTGAATGCCCGACCGGTACTCGTGAATCAGCGCGGCGGTGAGGCCGAAATCGCCCGTCGGAAAACGGTCGAGCAGGTTGGTGCGGACGAACAACTCGCTGCGCGTCTGATACTGCGGCCGGTACGACCCGGCCGTGTCCGTCCACTTGAGCGCGGAGATGTCGGCGTGGATCAGCCGCCAGAGCTGGCCGCGGATCGCCGCCGTGTACGCGGTGACGACCGGCGATGTGTGCGTCACGTACAGCGTATCGAAGATCCGCGCCGGTGCGAGACGCGCGCTGTCACGATGCAGCACGCCGCCGATCAGCCACAGGTTCTTCACGCGCAGACCGACTTCGGCGCGCGCATACTTCGTCTCGAAGCCGTTGCTCGGAGGGTGACTGTCGGTTGACCGACCGACGCCGCCCAGCAGGCTCACGAACGACAGCGGAGTGAATCGCGCCGTGACATCGGTGTGCGCCACCGAATCGACGCTCTTGGCGTCGAGAAACCCGGTGACGCTCAACGGACCGGTGAGGAAGCTGGCGCGAAGCGACGGCACGATGAGCGTCTTTCCGCCCGACGCGAACATTCGTGCGTTGGCGCTCAGCTGCAACGGCCCACGCACGGACCCGACGGATGCCACGTACTGCGAGCGGTATATCGACGTGTCGAGCGATGCCTTGGCGAGCGCCGAGTCTTCGGGCGTGACCGGATTGCTGATGATGCGCGTGCGCACGCCCGTGTAGTCGTACTTTGATCCCACGGCCATCACCTGCAGCCAGAGCAGACTGGTATCGGGGTCGCCGTACGCGGCGCGCACGTACGTGTCGGTGCGCGTGGATCCGACCGTCGGAATCGAGTCGCCCGCGTCGCCGCTCGGCGTTTCGCCGATGATCACGCCGCGATGCCGGCCAATGCGCGTCAGGTACGCATCGATGCTGAAACCGGGACGCGACCATCCGACGCGTCCGATCACGCCGGTCTGATCGCTGCTCGATCCGAAGCGCCGCGGCGGCGTCGTGCCGTACTGCTGCGCGCCGAATTGGAAGTCGCCGCCGCCGTGCCACCGCTTGCCGAAGTAGCCGCGATACATGTTCGTCTGCTGATCGCCCGTGCTCACGTCGGTCCGCGTCTCGGGTGTCACGGTGCGCGAGCGCCAGCTGCGCAGGTACACGCGCACCTCGTCGGCCGCTTGCTCGACGACGGCGTCTTCGACCGACCACAGGTTGAGCTGCGTCAGATCGAGCGAGCCCCCGCTGCGTGGATCGAGAGCGCCGTACTCGAAGCCGTCGTAGAATACGCGCACGCGCCGGATGTCGCCGAGGTACGCGCCGATCGCCGGCGCCGCGATCCAGCCGGCATGCAGCGTCGTCAGTCCGGGCACGCGCTCGAGCAGGTCGGCGAGCGTGATCGCGCCGGTGGCGAACAGCGAATCGCGATTCCAGTGCAGGCGCCGGCCGATCGACAGCTCCGTCGGGAGCTCGGAATGCGCGATCGGCGCCTTGACCGAATCGGCGATGAGCGCGGCGCGTTTGATCGAATCCCGTTTGGCGAGGCTGTCGCGCAACAGCGAATCGGCGTGCGGCGGCACCGGAATGGTGAGCGTCGTGTCGCGCTTCTTCTGAATCGTGTCCTTGACCTGCGCGGCGAGCGGCCCGTGCAAAACGGCCCCGGCGATCAGGCCGAGGCCGACGAGCGAAACCAATCGCCAGAAGCGCGGGCTCAGCGCGCTCGCCCCCGTGCGAACTCGACGAACGTTCCGACGGGGGTTCCGGTCGGCCCGCGCGGCACCGTGCCGAGATCCGATTCGGTGTAGGCCGTCCCCGCGATGTCGAGATGCACCCATGGATATCCTTCGGCGAACTCCTTCAGGAACATCGCCGCGGTGATCGTCCCCGCGGGCCGGCCGCCGGAGTTCTTGATGTCCGCGACGTCTGACTTGATCAGCTCTTTGTAATCGTCCCACAGCGGCAGGGGCCAGCCAGGCTCGCCCGACCGCTTCCCCGCGTCCAGCACTTCCTGCACCAGCGACTCATCCGTGCCCAGCACGCCCGTGGCGGTGTGCCCGAGCGCGATCACACACGCACCGGTAAGCGTCGCCGCGTCGAGCACCGCGGACGGCGAGAACCGCTTCGCGTACGCGAGCACGTCGGCGAGCACGAGGCGGCCTTCGGCATCGGTGTTGATGATCTCGATGAACTTTCCGTTCGACGCCTGGACTACATCGCCGGGCTTCACGGCATCGCCCGACGGCATATTCGTCGTCGAGCCGATGAGACCCACGACGTTGACCGGAAGTTCCAATCTGCCGATCGCTTCCATTGCGCCGAGCACGCCGGCGGCGCCGCACATGTCGAACTTCATCCACTCCATGCCCTGCGCCGGCTTGATCGAGATTCCCCCCGAGTCGAAGCACAGGCCCTTGCCAACGAGCGCGATAGGCGCCTGCCCCTCGGGGCCGCGGTGATGCTCGAGCACGATGAGCTTGGGGTCCTGCGTCGTTCCCTGCGCCACGGACAGGAACGATCCCATCTTTTCGCGCTGCATCTCGGCACGACCGAGCACGGTGACCGTCATGCCGAAGCGCGCGCCGATGTTGCGCGCGGTGTCGGCGAGATAGTCCGGCGTGCAGATGTTACCGGGCAGCATCCCCAGGCGACGCGCCAGCGTATGCCCTTCGCCGATCGACGCCGCGCCGCGGATGCCTTCGCGCGCCGCCGCGTCCGCGGCGAGAATCGTCGCGCCTTCGAGTGGCGCGCGCTGTTCTTCGGCCGGCGGCGCCGTTTTGAGCTCGCGGAAGTCCCACCCACCCGCGATCAAACCCAGGCCTGCCGCCTCGACTTCGGCCTGCGTCACCTGGCCCGCGTAAAAGGACATGCGACCCACGCCGAGCCGCGTGCCCTGCCGTCCGGCGATCGCTGCGGCGCGGCGGATCGATGAGACGCGATCGGCGCCCGGCCCCATGCCGACGAGCAGCACGCGTTGCACGCCGCGTTCGCCGCCAGAGAGGTGGAGCGTCTCGTCTCGCCCGCCGCGGAAGTCGCGCCGGCTCAGCGCGCGTCCGAGCCCG
>DATISA010000292.1:0-5004 GCA_035469245.1 Gemmatimonadaceae bacterium | reverse complement strand
GACGGTCTCCTGCGGCAGCCAGTCCTTGCACTGCGTGAACGCCTTTTCGCCGGCAAAGACTTCCATCCACGCCACACGGCGCTGTCCGCCGTAGGCTTTCTCGACCGCCGCGTCGAACACGCGCACCGAGGCGCGCCAGATGTCGGCGCCGGTGCCGTCGCCTTCGACGTACGGGATGATCGGGTTGTCGGGGACGTTCAGAGCGCCGTTCTGATATGTGATGCGGTCGCCGGTCCGCGGGACCGTGGCGAACTTATATGTGGCCATGCCGGGGTTCTTCCGAGTTGAGCGATCGCGTCTGTCGAGCGATCAGGGAGCAACTAGGGAAAGTACCGGGCTCAAAATGGCCGAGCAAGCTCGCGATGGGTCAGGAGGACGCCGCCTCGGCGGTCAATTCTTTGTGCGCGAGCACATGACACCGACGACGGCGTAGTTCATGGGGTTCAGCAAGTCACGCTGCGGCGCGATACGCCAGGCTGAACCCGTTCGCCGCGCGATCAGGAGGCGGGTCGTCGGCATCAGACTCGCGGGCGACCCGCGAAATCGGTCATCAGTGTGGACGACGTAGGCCGTCGAGTCGTTCGCAATCAAGACCCCGAGCACCGTGTGCTTGGCCGGGGGCGACGCTTGCGGAAAGTTTCCGAGCGGGCAGCCTTGCCGCCGCGCGGATTCGCGGAGCTGGGTTCGCTCGTCTCCCGCGGCCAGCCAGCGGGCCGCCGCGTCGGGCACCGTAAGTGTGAGCAGGTCGTGCTGCGACGTGATTCCGGCGAACTCATGGGAGTAGTCGCCAAATGCCACGTTCGCTCGCGACGCCTTCATGCGTGCCACTTCCCACTCGGCAACAGCCCGCGGCATGGTCGAATCGTGCGCCATCAATTCTTCGGGCGTCGGAACGGGAACCCGCACCTCGCTCCGCGCGCTTCGGAGCTGTTGGTTGAAGAACGGCTCGAACCGCGCGAGGTCGAGCCGCGCGGCAGCCGCGTCCCACCGCTCCGCCGTCACGTCGGCGAAGAAGGAATCCACGACGGCCCTGACGGCCCGCTCGGCCGGCGTTTGCGCGGTCAGTGGTCGATGCGCCGGCGCGGCGAGCGTGACGCAGAAAAACGACAAGGCGCTTCCGAGAGTTCTATCGATGCGCATGAGAGAATGCTAAGTCGCACGCCGTCCGGCGACCAGAGGACGATGGCGCAGCTGTCGCGTCCGAATCGCGACGACGGGCGGCCAGCCCCCGGCACCTGACTTGCCTGCCGAGTCCGGGTCCAGCACCATGTTACTTTCGCAATCACAACGCGCGACGCGTCCAGACAGCCACCATGGAAAACGCCCCGACAGGCCCAGTCTCGATCGTGCACGTCGACTACCCGCCCTGGGTCGATGGCGTGGTGAACTGGAATCGCCGCTACGGCACCGACGACGAGAAGATGCGCCTCGCCATCGGCATCGCGCGCCAGAACGTGCTCGCGTCGACGGGCGGGCCGTTCGGCGCGGGGGTGTTCGAGGCCGACACGGGCAGGCTGGTATCCGTCGGAATGAACAGCGTCGTGCGACTGAACAATTCGACGCTCCACGCCGAGATGCTGGCCTTCATGACGGCGCAGGCCCGAGTCGGCACCTATTCACTCTCGAGCTCGGGACTGCCAACGCACGAGCTGTTCACGTCGTGCGAGCCGTGTGCGATGTGCCTCGGCGCGACGCTCTGGACCGGCGTCAAGCGGGTAGTCTGCGGCGCGGCGCGGGAAGATGTCGAGGCATTGGGATTCGACGAGGGGCCGGTGTTCCCTGCTTCGTATCGTTATCTCGAGGACCGCGGCGTCACGTTCGTGCGGCACGTGCTTCGTGCAGAGGCGCGGGGCGTGCTGCAGCTCTACCAGGAGATGAGCGGGCCGATCTACAATCGGTAGCAGGTGTCAGGATCACCCTGGAACAGCAGCGGCCGATGAACCTCAAGCGGAAGGGCGCGGTTCGCGCATGACTCAGTATTCTGCCTTGCGATCGGCTCCCGCACGCGCGAAGTCGACGCGTCGCAACTCGACGATCTGATCGGCGATGCGCTGCCCTTCGACCAGCTCGTACCCCAGCAATGCCAGCACTCTGCCTTCGAAGAAGAGTGGACGCGCGTTGCCGTACCAATCAATGCATGACGCTTTGCACTCGTCCTCCGACGCTGCATCCGGATGGGCTTCGAGCGTGCCGAGCGGCTGGAAGGCGCTTCCGTCGCTGGCGAGAAAGAAAACGGCGGCCGACTCCTGGAAGAGATGCTCGTATCCCGGGCGCCCGGCGCGCCGAACCGGCAAGCCGATTGTGCCGGCATCCAACACGGAGCTCTCCGGCTTGTAGAAGAAGCCATGGCTTCGCAACTCACCCTGTGACGCGCCCTGCAGCGTATACTGCTGACCGAGGGCGGGAGCACCAGCGAGGTGGATCGCGGTGAAATGAACGTCCGCCGAATCACTGCCGACGACGACGGCATCTCGCCCCATCACCTCGATTCGGTCGATGCCGTGCTCTGGTACCACCTGCGTTATCGCGCCATCGTTGATCGGCACGATGGTGAGCGATGGCTGGATCGTGCGTGGTCGCCACCAGCCGTTGCCGCCGCCGTACAGCAGATACTCGCCGACGAACCGATTGTGCACCGTCCCCTGTATGCCCACCGCGGGCAGCATGCGGTACGCCGCGCGCGGCGCCGACATCGTCCCGTCCCCAAATCTCGCGATCGCCAACTGGAGCAGCGCGAATGTCCCGCCGTGCCTCTCCGCTGACCACATCCGATCACCACGGCCGGTCGCACTCAGCAGCACATTGAGCTGGCCATTCTCCTCGAGGAACGAGAACTGGTCGATCGGGCTACCGGCAATGCGCAGCGCACTCGGCGCGCTGCCGTCCAGCGGCATTCGAAAGAGCAACGATTGCTCGGAGTTCGTGTCCACGGAGCTTGCACGCCGCCACGGCGCCGCCGACACGTACACGGCGGTCGGCGAGACGTAGAACACGCTTCCACCTGGTCCAAGGACCACGGTGGACTCGCATTTGAGCTCCGGCGCGGCGAGGTCACACGAGGTCACGCTGTGCATCACCTCGACGCCGCTCGGCGGCGCCTGACGGGCAACGCGGTAGACCTGTCTGGCGTTCGCGATCCGTCGAAATGCTCCGCTGCCGGATTCGGAGACCCAGCGTCGCATCGAGGGCAGCGAAGCGAGCGGGTTCAACGAGTCGAGCGACAATTGGAACGGTGAATAGAAGACCAGATGGTCCCCAACCAGCCGCGAGGCGTAGTCACGTGAGGAGTAGTAGTCGTTGCTCCGCAGGTTGTACGTGCCGCGGTGCCGGAGCTGGCCGCCCGGGTCGAGATTGAAGACCCCGATCTCGGTTCCCCCGCGGTCATAGCTGTAGCCGATCACGACGACCTTGTCGCCCGAGACGAGCATCTCGTCGTACCAGGTGCCAGACGGATCGATGCCCGGACCGTACGCCTCACTCGCGGACACCGGTCGCAGCCGACCGCGGCTCACGTCGATCGTAAACAGCCGCCCGCGTCGCAGGACGACGAGATAGTCGCCAAGACGTTTGACGATGCCGCCTTCATCGACGCCTTCATGCTGCGTGTTGGTGATCGACTCGTCGGTGGCGGCGCCGGTGGTCACGACCGACTCGAGCTGCACGGTCGCGGCGCACAGCGGCACGTCGACATCCACGCGGTCCCCGCGGTGGAGCGTCAGCTCGGTTCGTGAGAGCGTGTAGCCGACGCGCCGCACGAGCAGCGTGACGGGCCGCGTCCCTCGAAGCGAGTCGGGAAAGGACTGCGCCGGTATCGTGACCGAGAATGAACCGTCGGTCGCCGACATCGCCGTCAGACTGAGCGGCAGGATCGATATCATTGCCTCCTGAAGGCCTTCCAAGGTTCCGGCGCCATCGGGCCGAACGCGTCCGTGGATCATGGCCGGACCGACGTCCGGCTTCGATACCTGCGTCTGGACCGAGACCTTCTCATTCTTACACGCCGGAGGCGGTGGCGGGGTCCACGCCGCTCGCCGCGCGGCCTCGGCGCGGATCGCTTGGCGCAGGTAGGACGCGAGTTCCGCGTCCGTGCGAAACGCCGACAAGGTCGACGGGTGTTGTGCCGAGGCGAACGTGACGGGGATGAGCTGCAGAAGCAGGCCACAGCGGACCGCACGCGCGATGAACGCCTCACGTCCGTTCAACGGGCTCATACTTGATAAACTGCGACTACCGCCCCGAGGTCACATGGGCGTGATTACGATACCACAAAGTTCAATTCAGTATTAGAGGCCTTCAATGTGGCCACGACGCGCGTCACGTATCCAGGCCGGTTGCCGGGCTCGATCCTGGTCGTCACGCGCGAAGCGGCACCTGGCATTGCCCGGTCGTCATCGACACTCGCCGATGGCCGGTTCAATACGCGCCGGCTCGCATCGGTCATGACGGGGATGTGACCAAAAACAACGCGGCGAGCCTCACCGAGCGCTCGCCGCGTATTGCCTCATCCGATTGTCGAAACCCTGCATGCCCAGGGCGGGACTCGAACCCGCAAGACCCTAGAGTCGGGGGATTTTGAGTTAGGCCCGGCGCGTCGCATCCGACTGCACGTCGTTGCAACGCATTGATCGCATAGCAGGTTAGCCAATGCGCCCGTCACGCGCAGTTGCACGTGTTTGCACCGGGTCGACACCGGGTATGTCCACGATATGTCCACGCCCATCGTCGTTGGTCGCAGCGCTCAGCGACCGTCATTGGCCCGCCACTGATGCGATCGGCGCCGCGACTGGTGGCATGGCAGCACCACGTAACGATCGCCGTCGACCCGGCGCGGTTCGGGGCTGACGCGTCCGTGGCGGCCATCTGTCGCGGGCCGACGGTGGAACGGCTCGTCACGTGGCGCGGCGCTTCGATCACCGAATCGGAGGAACGTGTGCGCGCGCTCGTCACCGAGTACACGGTGGACCCTCGGCACGTACATCCCAAGTTCCCGCATCTCGTCGGGCC
>DATISA010000291.1:0-14880 GCA_035469245.1 Gemmatimonadaceae bacterium | reverse complement strand
GACTCTCGTTTCTCTATGGGTGTGCTGGTCATGAGCTCGTCTTGATTTCGGGGTACAAGTGCCCCTGGCGTGACTCGAACACGCGGCCAACGGTTTAGGAAACCGCTGCTCTATCCATCTGAGCTACAGGGGCAACGTGTTGAACGGCAGCAGGTTGTGTCTGATTCGTGATAAAACGGGTTAATCGCGAATCGACCCGCCGATTCTCCGGGTCGTAGCCCGGTAACATAACGCCTGATCCGCCGCCACGCGACCGCGATGCCTCGAGCTGTTGCTCTCCCCGCGGGCTGTTCGCCGCCGTCGAGGCAGCCCGTCCACTGCAATTCCATGAATGCGCAGCGGCGCGATTACCTCGCCTCGTCGCTCCCGTCGGTATCGATCGACCACCCTTCCGGGCGCTCACCGGACGTGATCTCCGGACGATACATGATCACCCGCGCGCGCTCCAGCGTGATCAGACCGCCGCCGAGCATGTCGTCGAGCTCCGGCAGGATGGCCTGAATCTTCTCTTCGGTGTCCACGCACTCGATCACGATCGGCAGATCGACCGAGAGCTCGAGAAACCGCTCGGTGTGCAGCTTGGATGTGGGGCCAAAGCCCATGATCCCGCGAAAGACCGTCGCTCCGGCGTAGTGCCTGGCCCGCAGCAGCTCCACGATCTGTTGATACAGCGGTTTGCCGTTGTACCGGTCGCGTTCGCCGATATGGATCCGCATCAACACTCGCTCGCCCTTGAAACCGTGCATGGTGCGCCCCCGTCGATGTCAGATTCGCTCGCGCACGCGGAGCAGCCAATCCGCGAGCGCGAACCCGGCGAACGTCGCCAGGAGCGCCCCCAGCACGCTCGCGCCGGCATACAATCCCGCGCGGCCGTATTCCCCGTCCTCGAGCAGGACCGCGGTCTCGTAGCTGAACGTCGAAAACGTCGTGTAGCCGCCGCAGAACCCAGTCGTGAGGAGCGCGCGCATCTCCGGGGTCACCGCCGTGGACTGGAGCGCAGCGCGCACGATCAGTCCGAGCAGAAAGCTGCCCGTCAAGTTGATCACGAGTGTGCCGGCGGGAAAATCCGCGCCGGCACGCTGCTGTACCCAGGTCGTCAATCCGAGCCGCGCCACGCCGCCTAGCGCTGCGCCGATCGCAACGTAGAGGGTCAGCCGCACGAAGGTCTCCGACGCATGTCGTTCAGAATCGCTCGCCTTTGGCTTCGCGTGCCTGGCTCCCCACGCCGCGAATGCGCGACCACATCGTGAAGAAGAACACGAGAATGCCGGCGATCTGCAAGAGACCGCTGGCGACCACGATCAGCCGAAGCCACAGCGCGGAGCTCGAGACTCGAAGGAGTTCGCCGATGACGCGCGTCGCCGTGCCGACCGTCAACAACCAGTACGCCGCGTCGGCAAGCTCGGGCCGGTAGCGCATATCCGTCTTGTCCGGCCGCGGGAACAGCCAGAGTGCCACGCCGAGAATCATCATCATCACGAAGCCGACGAAGATCGCATGCGTGTGCGCGCTGGTCTCGTAGGCCGTGGCGTACACGCCCCACAGCTCGCGCCGCACGATCATCCACCCGCCAATTCCGAGTCCCCCGATCAGGAACGCGATCGCGGTCTTGATGTAGCGACGGACGAGCGAGTGCATGAGAAGGCAGTCGGGCCGCGTCAGTACGTGACGAGTACGCGGGACGGTCGCGACGACAGTCGCCCGACGCCCGGCAGGAACGACAGCGCGATCAGGAACGAGAACCCCACGACCTTGGAGCCGAGGGACTCGACGAGCCGGCAGGTCGCGAGCGCGGTGCCGCCGGTCGCGAGCACGTCGTCCACGATCAACACGCGCGCCTCGTGGTCGGTCGCGTCGGCGTGTATCTCCACGGCATCGACTCCGTACTCGAGTTCGTACTGTTCTCGCCTCGTTTGGGATGGAAGCTTCCCCGGCTTTCGCACGGGCACGAACCCGGCGCCCAGGTGCTGCGCGATCGGTCCGCCCAGGATGAACCCGCGGCTCTCGATGGCCACCACGTGCGTGACCCCGTCGTTCATGAACGGATCGGCCATCGCGCGCGTCACGGCGCCGAATGCCGCCGCATCGGCGAGGAGCGGCGTGATGTCCTTGAACACGATCCCCGGCTTGGGATAGTCCGGAATGTCTCGAATCAGCGCGGCGGCGCGCTGCGCAATATCATCGGATGTATCGAGCTCTGACATCGTATCATCTCACGATCGTGAAAGGCCGCCCCATCGCCTGCTCTCCGTCGGGCGACTCGTCTGCAACGTCGTCGACCGCCGTGACGCTCGCGCCGCTTGGCCCCGCGCGCAACAGGTCGCGCAGCCGTTCGACCGTCGGGGCGTCGCCTTCGGCCGCGACTTCCACCGCGCCATCGGGCCGATTGCGAACCCATCCCTCGAGGCCGAGGTCTCGCGCTGCTTCACGCACGTACCAGCGAAACCCCACGCCTTGCACGCGGCCGCGCACCAGGACGTGGAGTCGCATCAGCTCGTCCCACCTCCCGTACCGCCTGCCGGCGTCCAGCCGTGGTGGCCGACGAGCGGCACGAAGCGAACCGGAGCCTCGTTGTGCATCTCGATCCGGCCATTCTTGCGCTCCGCCATCACGAGCTTCTGCTCGTCGCGGTCACCGATGGGAATCAGCAGCCGCCCTCCTTCCGCGAGCTGGTCGAGCAGCGGCTGCGGAACCGACGGCGCGCCGGCGCTCACGAGGATCGCATCGTACGGCGCGTACTCGCGCCACCCGATGCTGCCATCGCCCATGAGCAGCGAGACGTTGTTCACGCCCGTCCGCTGGATGTTGTCGCGCGCCTGCTGCAGGAGGGCAGGAATCCGTTCGATTGAAAAGACCTGCGCCGCGAGGTGCGCGAGCAGCACGGTTTGATATCCTGACCCCGTACCGACTTCGAGGACGCGCTCCTTCCCGGTGAGCCGAAGAAGCTCGAGATAGCGCGCGTGCACCCACGGCTGCGAGATCGTCTGGCCGTTGCCGATTGGCAGCGCCGAGTCCTCATACGCACGGTGCCGAAGGCCCGTGGGAACGAAGGCGTGCCGCGGCGTCATCTCGACCGCGCGCAGCACCGAAAGGTCGCGGATGCCCTTTTCGCGCAGCGTGTCGACGAGGCGTTGTCTTGCGCCACGCAGCTCGCCGCCACCGTCTACAGGTCTTTCCACCACCGCTCCGCTCCTTGCAGGACGTCGTAGTGCGTGAGGTCGAGGTGCAGCGGCGTGACCGAGACGTAGCCATCCTCGATCGCGCGAAAATCGGAATCCGGCTCCCCCGTCCAGCTGATCTCGCCGCCGCCGATCCAGTAGATCTGTCGACCCCATGGGTCCTTCATCGGCGCGACGGACTCGGAGTACACGCGGCGGCCAAGGCGCGTGAGCTTCACGCCCTTGACCTGGCCGGCGGCGACCGGCGGCAGGTTGACGTTGAACAGCGTGTCGCGTGGAAAATCCGGTAGTGACGTGAGGTGCTTGAGCAGCGGCGAGAGGACCTTCACCTGTTCGTGCAGCTGGCTCACGTCGGCGCGAAGATCGCCGCCCGCGAACGAGATCGCAATGGACGGCACACCAAGCGCCAATCCCTCCATCGCGGCCGCCACGGTCCCGGAGTACAGAACGTCCTCGCCCATGTTCTGCCCGTGATTGATGCCGCTCAGCACGAAATTCGGGCGTTCCGGCATCAACGCTTCGATGGCGAGCATCACGCAGTCGGTCGGCGTGCCGTCGACCTGCCAGCGGCGTTCTCCACGGCGGATCGGCCGCAACGGGTGATGCAGCGTCAACGAGTGACTCGTGGCGCTCTGCTCGCGATCCGGCGCGATGACCGTGACCTCGCCGAGCGGTTCGGCGGCCGCGCGCAGGCACTCGAGGCCCTGCGCGAGGATGCCGTCGTCGTTCGTGAGGAGCAGTCGCATGGTAGCGCTCAGTCGGCGATCGCCGAGGAATCGAGCGTCGTGATCAGTTCTTTCAGCTCGGCCTCGAACGACTCAAGCGTCTGCAGCGTGAGCGCGCCGCGCGCCACCACCTTGAGATCACCGTTCTTGCGATGCTCGTCCACCTTCTGCCGCGCGCCTTCGATCGTGTACTTCTCGTCGTAGAGCAGATGCTTGACGAGATTGATCAACTCCACCTCGCGGCGCTGGTAGACGCGGTTGCCGGACCGGTTCTTGGCCGGGCTCAGAAATCGGAACTGGCTCTCCCAGTAGCGCAGCACGTGCGGCTTGAGACCGGTCAGGTCGCAGACTTCTCCGATCGAAAAGAATTCCTGAACCGGGTCGGACGACGAGGAAGGAGTCATAGGTCTTGCTCCGGTCGAAGTTCGCGTGCCATGAGCTCGGGAACGGCGTCGCGCGCGGCGTGGCCGTCGAACAGGATGCGATGGACCATCTGAACAATCGGCATGTCGACGTCGCGCTCTTCGGCGAGCGCGCGCGCACTCGCGGTCGTGGCCACGCCCTCGGCGACCGTTTCCTTGCCGGCGAGCGCCTCTTCGAGCGTGGCGCCGCGCCCGATCTCGAGGCCAACCGCTCGATTGCGGCTCAGCGTGCCGGTGCACGTGAGCACGAGATCGCCGATGCCGGCGAGTCCCGCGAAGGTCGACGAGCGCGCGCCGAGCGCAACGCCGAGGCGCGTCATCTCGTGCAAACCGCGGGTAATGAGCGCGGCCCGCGAGTTGTAGCCGAGCCCCACACCTTCGACGATGCCCGTCGCGACGGCCATCACGTTCTTGAGCGAGCCGGCGAGCTCCACGCCCGCGACGTCATCGCTCGTGTAGACGCGGAAACTCGAGTTGCTCAACGCGTCCTGCACGAACACCGCTGCGCCCGCGTCGACCGATGCCGCCACGATCGCGGTCGGCTGGCGGCGGATGACTTCCTCGGCGAAACTCGGTCCCGAGATGGCGACCACCGGCCGCTGCGCAACCTCGGCCTCGATCACATCGGTCATCAGCGCCAAGGTGCCGCGTTCAATGCCTTTGCTCGCGACGGCCAGGATCGCGCCGGGCGACACGCCCGGGGCCCCTGCCCTGGCAACCGCGCGCAGGTGCTGTGACGGCACCGCGTACACCACGAGCTCAGCGTCACGCAGCGCCTGGTCCTGCTCGTTGGTTGCGCGGAGCGACGGTGCCAGTACGAATCCATGCAGAAACCGCTGGTTCTCATGGTGCGAATTGATCGACGCCGCGACATCCGGCTCGAGCGCCCAGATCGTCGTGTCGTGCCCGTTGCGCGCGAGCAGATCGGCGAGCGCTGTGCCCCACGCACCCGCGCCGATCACGGCGCACCGCATCAGGCGAACCGCGCCGCGACGAGCACGGCGAGCACGATGACGAGACTGATCGCGAGCGTGGCAGCCGGCCGCTTGCCGGTCATGCCCCGCTTGCCGAAGCGGTGCTCCTCACCTCGTCGGAGCCGCGCGATATTCGCGCGGTGCGTCCAGAACACGAACAGCGCGACGGCCACGCTGATCGCGAACGGCCATGTGCGAACGCCATCCGTGACGGCGAGCAGCACGGGAAGGATCGTCGCGCTCGTCAGCGACCCGAGCGACACATAGCCGCTCGACAGCAGCACGACGGCGAAGACGAGCAGCGAGAGCAGCGTCTGGATCGGGGCCAGAGCCAGGAAGACGCCGGCGGCCGTCGCCACTCCCTTCCCTCCCTTGCCGAACTTGAGATAGATCGGCCGCGCATGCCCGGCGATCGCCGCGATACCGCACAGGATCGCGAACACCGTCGGATCGCGCATCGGCATGGCATCGAGCGGCACCCAGCGCGGAAAGAGCAGCGTCGGCACGGCGCCTTTGGCGACGTCGAACGCGAACACCAGCAACCCGATCTTGGTGCCGAGCACGCGAATGACGTTCGTCGCACCGAGATTGCCCGACCCATGCTTGCGCAGGTCGATGCCGCGGGTCTTTCCGGCGAGGTACGCGGCGGGAATTGAGCCGAGCAAGTACGAGGCGACCAGCGCGGCGACGAGCGGAATCATTCAGCCGGCTTTCCGGCGAAGGACGATCCGGAGTGGATTGCCCGTGAAGCCCCAGAACGATCGAAATCCGTTGTGCAGGTATCGCACATAATGCTCTTCGACGAGATCGGGCGCATTGCCGAACACCGCGATCGTCGGCGGCTCCGTCTCGACTTGCGTTGCATAATTGAGCTTGACCTCGCGCCCCGCGGCCTGCGGCGGCTGACGGCGCGCGACCAGCTCTCCAAGCTTGTCGTTCACCTCCGATGTCGCAATCCGCTTCTGGCGCTCTTCCTCCACCTGCAACAGGATGTCGAGCACCTTGTTCACGCGCTGTCCGGTCAACGCGGAGGTGAACAGGAACGGGACGAATTTGAGAAAGGGCGCCTTTTCGGATGCCGCCTTCTGATACTTGGCCGACGCCTTGTCATCCTTCTCGGCGAGGTCCCATTTGTTGACGGCAACGATGAGGCCGCGACCCGCGTCCCAGGCGAGCGTCGCGATCTTGAGATCCTGATTCTGGATCTCGCCTTCGGTGGCATCGACGACCAGAATGCAGATGTCGGCCCGCTCGATCGCGCGACGAGTGCGAAGCGAAGAATAGAACTCGATGCCGTCGTCGATCTTGCTCTGCCGCCGCAGACCCGCGGTGTCGATGAACACGAACGGGCGCGCGTGATAGCGCATCGGCGTGTCGATCGCGTCGCGCGTCGTTCCGGCAATCTCGCTCACGACGAGGCGGTCGTCGCCGAGCAGCCGGTTCACGAACGACGACTTCCCGACGTTCGGCTTGCCGATCACCGCGACGCGGAGCGCGTTCTCGAGCTCCGGTTCGGCGTGCGGCAGCCGGGCGACGACGGCGTCGAGCAGGTCGCCGGAGCCCTTGCCGTTGATCGCCGACACGGGGAACACCTCGTCGACCCCGAGATTGTAGAACTCGAAATAATCGGCGGCGCGCGGGTCGTCCACTTTGTTGGCGACGAGCATCCACGGCTTGTTGGCGTTTCGCAGAAGCTCGGCGACGTGGGCGTCGCTGGGGTGAAGCCCTACCCGCGCGTCGACGACGAACAGAATGAGATCCGCCTCGCCAATCGCCTCGTCCACCTGGCGCCGAATCTCGACATCCATCGGCGCGCGCGGATCATCGGCGATGCCACCGGTATCGACGAGCCAGAAGGGCCGCCCCGCCCAATCCGTTTCGGCAAAGTGCCGGTCGCGAGTGGTGCCCGCCTCCTCCGACACGATGGCGCTCTCGTCGCCGACGATGCGGTTGAACAACGCCGATTTGCCGACGTTCGGCCGGCCGATGAGCGCGACGACGGGAATGCTCACGCTGCCGCCTCGCCCGCGTGTGGGGCGCCCTCGAGTGTCAGCACGTCGATGAAATCGTAGGATGGATACACCGGCATCGGCAGTCGCTCGCGCACGGCCAGGAACGGCTCGTCGTCCAGGAAGACGCCGTTGTCATTGATGCATTCAGCTGGTATGAGCGCCACGTCGAGGTCGTGCCGTTCCTGGAGCGCTCGCTGGATGTCCGCGCCAACGAGAAGGCCGGCCGTGGTCGTGGTTGGGCCGAACAGCGAATTCGTGGTCACGATCATCTCGAATCGGGCGCCGGTCGCTTCGGTCAGAGCGTCGAGCAGTTCGGGCATGATGCCAGCCATCGAGACGCCGGTCACGACACCGATGTGGCGCCCGTCGAGCCGCGGCAGCGTCGCGAGCCCATCGCGGACGCGCATCCGCAGCGACGCCACCGCCCCGACGCCATTTTCGATTTGCGGAAAGTCGCCGTAGTATGCGGCCGACGGGAGCGGACGCTCGGCCAGAAGGTAGAGCTCGTCCGAGCCATAGACCCAGGCCTCACCACGTTCTGCTCGCGCGCGCTCGGCCCAGCGGTCGACGGTGAGCAACAGACCCTCGGCGTTGTCTCGGTCCATCGGCGTTCCGGTGTACAGATGCGAGAACTGCGTCAGTCCAACGGGCACGATCGCGACCGACAGGACCGCGTCGCCGAAGGACCACAGGTCGCGCATCGATTGCTCCAGCACCTCGCCGTCGTTGAGGCCCGGCACGATGACCATCTGGCCGTGAAACTGGATGCCGCCCTCAGCCAGGCGTGTGAGCTGCTCGACGATATTGGGCACGCGCGGGTTGTTCAGCAGGATCTTCCGCGCCTCCCACGGTGTCGCGTGCACCGAGATGTAGAGTGGCGACAACCGGTACTCGAGGATCCTCGCGATGTCGCGGTCCTTGAGGTTGGACAGCGTGGCGAAGTTGCCGTACGCGAACGAGAGGCGGTAGTCGTCGTCGCGCACGTAGAGCGACTTTCGAAGGCCTTTGGGCAACCCCTCGATGAAGCAGAACTCGCAGCGGTTGGCGCAGCGACGAATCGTGGGCGGCTCGAGCTCGATACCCATGGGCTCGCCCTCAGGCCGCTCGATCTCGTACACGACGAGCTCGCCGCTTGGCTCTCGCGCTTCGATCACGAGCTCATCGTCGGCGGACAGGAACTCCCAGTCGAGGAAATCGGCGAGCTCGCGCCCGTTCACCGAGACGAGCTCGGTGCCGGCGGCGATGCCGATTTCCTGCGCGATGCTGCCCTCAACGACGCTCTTCACGCGAACCATTGGCCCACCATTGCAATGGGGGAAATCCGCGCGACGCGAATCTCCCCCGGAACCGCTCGATCGCCCGCGCCCAGGCTCGGCGACAGCTCACGCAATGTAGGAGATCAGAGGCCCGAAAACAAGCTGGATACGTAACTTGAGCAGCCTTGCGCAACGTCGATCATGAGCGTGTGCGACTCCGCGAAAAATAAATGCGCCCGCCGCGAGGGCGGGCGCATTTGGCCGTTGCAACGGAGGTGTTCAGCTGATTGGAGCGTAACGGAAGGCCATGATGCCGGCGCCCGTTCCGGTCGCGGTGAACGTGGCGCTCTTGTGTGCTTCCACTGGACCGACGTTGACGTCCTGCGACGTCACGACGTTGCCCGACTTGTCGAGGAACTCGATCTTGAGCGTGAATGGTCGAGCGGCATCGGTATTGTTCATGACGTTGCCGCCCAGCGTCGTCTTGTCCCCGCTCGGCGTGAATTCGGTGAACGTGACCTTGGCCGGAAGCGTCATCGTGTTGTACTTGATCGCCGAATCCACCGCGGCCTTCGACGAATCGCCGTACGCTTTGATGATGGCATTCATGCGACCAGCCGAGTCGATGGCTGCCTTCTGCACCGCCGCGCTCTTTGACGTGTTGGCCCGTTGTCCGAGCGCCTTTGCGCGCGCTTCGGCCTCCTTCTGCCTGGCACTGTACCCCTTGTTCATGCTCGCGTAGGCGATCGCGACGAGCTGGTAGTTGTCCGAGTTCGAGGGATCGACCTTGATCAGCTCGCGCGCCACCGGAATGCCCTTGGCGTAGGCGCTATCGAGGAGGTAGAGGCGAGCGAGGTTATAGAGCACGTCGCGGTGGAACGGGTTCATCGTGCGCGCCGCCTCGAACAGCTTGATCGCATCCTTGGTCTGCTCGGCCTTGGCGGCGCTTACCGCGGCCATCATGAGCGAGTTGTATGAGAACGCGCTGGGGTTCGCCAGCTGATCGGAATACGATGCCTTGATCGCGGTCGTATCTCCGCTCAGCGTCGCGACGCGTGCCTGCCCGCTTCGCGCCGCGTCGGCGAACTTGGTCCCCGGATCCTTGGCCAGCGCCTCGAAGGCGGCCTTGGCTTCCTTGACCAGGGTGTCCTTGGCCGCCGGCGACGCGGCATCCTCCGCGAGCTCGGCGGCGTAATTGCCGAGCGTGTACTGCAGTTGCCGACGAACGTCCGCTTGCGAGGTATCCGTCGCGGCCGCGATGGCGAGCTTGTACTGCGAGATCGCTTCCGCCGACTTGTTGGACTTCGACGCGGCCTGCGCGAGCACCATGTACCCATACGGCGCCTTGCGCGACAGTTGCAGCGAACGCTTGGCGACGATGGTCGCCGAGTCGTAGTTGCCTGCGTTGCCAAGCTCGATGGCGTGATTCACCATGTCGACCCACGACTTTTGCTGCCGATACGCGGTGGTCTGCGCCTCGCAGGTCGGGTTGGATTTCTCGACGGTCGTGAACAGCGAGTCGATGTTGGCGATGATGTCGTACGGCGCCGTCGGCTCCGTCGTGAAGCCGATCGCGCCGCGGGTCGTCATCCCGCTCGCCATGCCAGGCTGGTTCAACCACCAGGCCAGCGTCTTCCCCAACACGAACGCGCGGCCGGTTGGGTTCTTTTTCAGGTCGCCTTCGCTGAGCAGCTTCACGGCGTCCTTCAGCTTGTTGGCGACGTCCTCCGGCTTCGTCGTCGACTGCGCGATCTGGATGTCGAGTACCGCGCGTGCGACTTGTGCCGGCGTCCCCTCGTCGACGTCACATGACGGCGCCTGCGCTCGAGCGCCCACGGAAAGGCCGCCGATGAGAAGCGCGGGCAGAAGCGTTTTCGCCATACCGGGCATTGCATTCTCTCCTGAGTATTCTCTGCTTCAGGTGCCGGGCCCACGGCCCGTATAATCCGTACCCTGTCGATCGGAGTGCCGTTCCGCCTCGATGGCGGCCAACCTGAAAATATCCTGCAGGGCTCGCCCTGTCGCCAGGGCAACCCGTTCTACGTCAGCAAGCTCCGGCTTCGCGCGACGCGATCCGTCGGGCAGCATCACGCGCTTGGCGCGAACGTCGTGGCCGAGCACCGTGACACAGATCACATCCCGCGGCAACGAGCGCCGTTGCACTGACCGACGCCGCACGCCAATGGTCGTCGTCTCGGCAAACAGCGCGTCCTCGAGCCGCGTCGCGTCGACCGGCTTGCACAGAACCTCTACGCGAACACCGGGCCGTCCCCGCTTCATCGTCGAGGGAATCATCACGACGTCCAGCGCCCCGGCCTCGCGCAAGCGGTCGCCCGCCGCCGCGAGGTACTCCGCGCTCATGTCGTCGACGTCGCACGCAAGCTCGACGAGCGAGGCAACCTCATCCCCACCCGGCGCCCGGACCGCTTCGGCGAGCACGATCCGCAATGCATTGGCGCGACCGCGAAAGTCCTTGCTGCCGGCGCCGAAACCACTGCGGACCGGCACGTATTCGGCCGGAGGCGCGCCCTGAGACAGCACCCGGACGAGCGCCGCACCCGTGGGCGTCACCAGCTCCCCCGCGCCCTCGGGTCCCGGCCGAACGGGATGGCCCTCGAGCAGCTTGAGCGTGGCCGGCGCCGGAACTGGCAGAACTCCGTGCGCGGCTTTGACGGTGCCATCGCCAAGCGTGATCGGCCCGCAATGAATCCGGTCGACGCCGAGCTTCTCGAATCCCCAGATCGCGCCGACCACGTCGAGGATGGCGTCGACCGCGCCGACTTCGTGCAGATGCACCTCTTCGGCCGGCAGCCCGTGGATCTCTCCTTCCGCGCCGGCAATCGCGGTGAACGCGCGGTCGGCGCGCTCGCGAACGCCAACCGGCGCACCACTGCGTGCGACCAGCTCGCGAATCTCGGCGATGTGCCGTCCGTGTGGCTGCGGCGGAATCTCGAAGTCCACCTTGGCACACACGATCTCGCCGCGCAGCACCTCGCGAATCTCCACGCCCACGTCGGCCAGGCCGAGTGTAGCCGGGAGCGCCCGCAACCACTCGGCGTCGAGCCCGACCTGCAGCAGTGCGCCCAGCGTCATGTCGCCGGAAATGCCGCTGAACGGGTCGAGGATCGCGATCGGCATTATCGAACGCTCATCAGAATCTGTACGACGCGCCGCTGCCGGTGTTGAACACGAGCACCTCGGCATCGCGGCCGATTCGCCCGGCGGCGATCAACTCCTCGGTCACCGCCAGCGCGCAGCCGCCTTCCGGCGCGGCGTCGACACCGCTGGCGCGAGACAGCCGGGTGGTGCCGGCGCGAATCGCGTCCTCGCTCACCGCGTGCGCGTCGCCCTGGCTCTCGCGCAGCGCCTTGAGGATCAAGCGGTCGCCGAGCGGTCCCGGCACGCGCAGGCCGCTCGCGTGCGTCGTGGGATTCTCCCACGGGGTCGCGCGATCCGCTCCGGCGTGGAATGCGCGGACCATCGGCGCGCATCCCGACGCCTGGGCGACGATCATGTGCGACATCGGCGTGTCCTTCGGCAGCCAGCCACCGTGGCACATCTCGCCGAACACCTTCCACATTCCGATGAGACCTGTTCCGCCGCCGGTCGGATAGACGATGTGCGTCGGAAGTCGCCAACCGAGTTGCTCGGCCAGCTCGATTCCCATCGTCTTTTTGCCTTCGATGCGATACGGCTCGCGCAGCGTCGACACGTCGAAGTAGCCGCTCTCCGCCGCGAAGGCGCGGGCCTGCTTGCCCGCGTCGCCGATGTGGCCCGCCACGAGTTGCAGGTCCGCACCGAGGGCGCGGATCGTGTCGAGGATCGGCTTGGGCGTAGTCTCGGGCGCGTACACTCGCACCGGCACACCAGCAGCCGCACCGTAAGCCGTGAGCGCCGCGCCGGCGTTGCCCGCCGTGGGCACGACGAGCCCGGGCACGCCGAGCGCGCGCGCGCGCGTGACCGCCGCGCTCATGCCTCGTGCCTTGAACGACGCCGTGGGATTGAGTCCTTCGTCCTTCACCCACAGCCGGGCCACGCTCAGCTCTTTGGCCAGCGCCGGCAGCTCGATCAACGGAGTCAGACCCTCACCCAGGGAGACGGGAGTCTCGCCAGGCTGGAGCGGCATGACCGGAGCATATCGCCACATGTCCCAGCGCGCGGTGACGCTGTCACGGCGGGGCATGAGAGAATCGTAAATGACGAGAAACGGCTGGCCGCACGCCGGACAGACGGTTGCCAATGCGATACCCGACTCACGGGTGCCGCACGCGGAACATTCGAGGTGCCAGGTGCTCACGATGATGTGGTTGAAGGGTCGGCTGCTGCGGCTGCGGGCTGTTCGCTCGCTTCGGGTTCGCTGCTGTCTGCCGTCGACACCGGGACCGGCGCCGAGCGGCGCAGCGCGTCGAGGATCCGCTCGGCGGTCTTGTGGCCGAAACCCGGTAGCGCGGCGATGTCGGCCACCGAAGCGTCGCGCACTCCCTGCAGGCTGCCAAACGCCCCGAGCAACTGCCGGCGTTTGGCCTCTCCGATGCCGGGGACGCGCAACAGCTCGGACGTCATCGTACGCATCGAGCGGCGCTTTCGCTGGAACGTGACCGCAAAGCGGTGCGCTTCGTCGCGCGCCTGCTGCAGCACGCGAAGCGCCGGCGACCGCCGCGACAAGCGCAATGGCTCACCGCGCCCGAGCAGGAACACTTCCTCTTCGCGCTTCGCCAGGCTCGCGATGGGCATGGCGCCGAGCCCGAGCGCGTCGAGTGCCGTGTGCGCGGCGTTGAGCTGCCCCTTGCCGCCGTCGATGACCACCAGATCCGGCAACGGCTTGTCCTCCTCGCGACGGCGGGTGAAGTAGCGCGACACGACTTCGTTCATCGACGCAAAATCGTCGATGCCTTCCACGCTCTTCACCTTGAACTTGCGATACTCGGCACGATACGGGCGTCCATTCTGAAACCAGACGCACGACGCGACCGTGTCGGTGCCCTGGGCGTGCGAGATGTCGAAACAGACGAGCGACCGCGGCACCTTCTGCAGACCCAGTTGCCGCTGCAGCTCGTACACGGGATCGCCAGCGCGCTCGTCGGCTTCTTCGCCAGTGAGCCGAAGCTCCTCGAGCAGGTGCCGCGCGTTCTGGGTCGCGAGATCGACGAGCTCGCGCCGCGGACCTCGCTGCGGAACGTGGATCGACGTCCGCTCGAGCGACGACTCGACCAGCTCGCGCTCGGAAGGCTCGAAAGGGACCAGCAGGTCAGCGGCGCGATCGTCGAGCGGCAGATAGCTCCCAACGAGATACGCCTGCAGCACGGCGGCGTCGCTCTCGTCTTCCACGTTCTCGAGGAATTGATGCTCGCGCGCCAGGAGCTTGCCGCCGCGAATGCGCATCAGCGCGATGGCCGCATCGTCACCGTCGCGCGCGTAGCCGATCACGTCGCGATCGCCGCCTTCGATCGACAGCACGACCGTGGGCTCCGACATCTGCTCGAGATGACGCAGCGCGTCGCGCAGTTCGGCAGCCCGCTCGAAGTCGAGCGACTCGGCGGCGAGATCCATGCGCTCACGCACTCGCCGCGCAACTTCGTCGGTTCGGCCCTCGAGAAAGACGAGCACTTCGTCGATCATCGCGCGATATTCCGCCTGCGTTTGCGCCAGAATGCAGGGCGCCTTGCACCGCTTGATGTAGTAGTCCAGGCACGGCCGCTCGGGCATTTGCCGTGGCATGTCGTAGTTGCACGACCGCACCGTGAACAGCCGCTTCACCACGTTGAGCGCGCGACGCATTGCGCCCACGTCGGTGTAAGGCCCGAAGTACCGGCCGCCGTCGTCGACGAGGTGCCGCGTCACGTACACACGGGGAAACGGCTCGGCGACCGTGACCTTGATGTACGGGTACGACTTGTCGTCGCGCAGCGCGATGTTGTACTTCGGCTTGTACTCCTTGATGAGGTTGGCTTCGAGGATCAGCGCGTGCGCCTCGCTGGGCACCACGATCGTCTCGAGTCCGGCGGCCGCGAGCATGAGCGCGCGTGTCTTGACGCTCTCCTCATGGTCGGCCGCTACGTAGCTGCGGACACGCGAGCGCAGCCGTTTTGCCTTGCCGACGTACAGCACAGTCCCCTCCCGGTCGCGCCACAAATACACGCCGGGCGATTCGGGCAAATGCGGAATCTTCTCCAGGATGGAGTCAGGGACAGCCATGGTGAATACTACCCTTTGACGGTACCGGGGTGTCCGCCGCAGGGCCGTTCGCACCAGCCGCGTTGACGCCGCCAAAGGTGCCGTCGCTCGACCTCATCACTCCGAACTACTGGGGAC
>DATISA010000290.1:0-11188 GCA_035469245.1 Gemmatimonadaceae bacterium | reverse complement strand
GCGCCGCTCAGCGTGGAAACCGTCGAGATCACGCACGAGCCGATCGGTCGCGACGTCGATGCAATGCCTCCGATTCGAGAGGAGGGCGACACGGTCATCATCCCGATCGTCGAGGAACGTCTCGTCCTCGAGCGACGCCTCTTTCTCAAGGAAGAGGTCCGCGTGAGGCGAGTGCGTGCCTCGAGGATGCATCGGGAGAACGTGACGCTCCGCCATCACGAGGTCGTCGTGAGCGCCGTCCCGCCGGAGCGGTCGGCTGGGCCGGGCTCCACCGACGAAGCCCCTCAGGAAGCCGAAGTCGCAGCAACCATGTCCCCAACAGGAGAGACGTAATGAAATATCAAACCATTGCCGCAGCATTCGACACTCGCGCTCACGCCAAAGCCGCCGTCGACGCGCTGAAGGCCGCCGGATTCCATCCCGACGACATCAGTCTTCTCGACAAGCAGGTCGTTCCGGAAGCGGCTGGCTGGACGGGCAAAGGACCCAGCCTCTGGCAGCGCATCTTCGGCACCGAAGTGAAGCAGCATGAAGCCGCGGTCTACAACCAGGCAGTCGAGTTTGGTGGCGCCGTGCTCTCCGTGCGCGTGCCGGAATACGAAGTCGCGCACGCGACCGGGATTCTCGATCTACATCATCCGATCGACGTGAAGGATCGCGCGCTGACCGCGGGCCTCGTGCCGGCGGCGCATGTGGAATCGGCGATCGCCGCGCTGCCAGTCGCGCCGCTGCCGGTGAAGCAGGAGATCGCGGTCCCGCTCAAGCTGACCGAAAAGAACGAGCAGATCCTGAATCTGGCCGACGAGCAGCTCAAGGTCGGCAAACGCATGATCGAGACGGGCAAGACGCGCGTACGCCGTTTCGTGACCGAGCGCGATGTGTCGGCTGACGTGACGCTCCACGAGGAGCATGCGGAAGTCCTGCGTCGCGCGGTGACGGATCCGAAGTTCCTGGCCGACGTCGACTGGGCGGACAAGTCGATCGAAGTGACCGAGACCGCCGAGCAGGCGCTGGTGAGCAAGACCGCGAAAGTGGTCGAGGAGATCGCGCTGAAGAAGATCGGAAGCGATCACGTGCAGACGCTGCACGACAAAGTCCGTCGCCAGGAGGTCGAGATCGAGCATCTCGGCCCCGATGGCAAGAAGATGATCGAAGAAAAGGTGAACGCGCCCGAGCTGGTCGGCGCGTCGGTCAAGTAGGCGAAAGAGGTGTCGAAAGGGGACGACACGCGAATCCCGCTGTCGCCCCCGGTTGACTGGACGGACGCGGCCGTGCACCGTGTCTCGTCATGTACGCACAGTACGACGTCGTCTGTCCCACTCTGGTTGGCCGCGGTCGGGAAATGTCCGCGGCCAACCAGGTTCTGGCGCGCGCGAAAGAAGGACACGGGCACGTCGCCCTGATCATCGGCGAGGCGGGCGTTGGCAAGTCGCGCCTCCTTCGGGCGATGATGGACCAGGCGCGCGCGTCGGGCTTCTTCGTACTCCACGGCGCGAGCTTCGAAGCGGAAGCCGCGATCCCGTACGCCCCGCTGCTCGATCTCGTCCGACTGCTGGCGGGAAGCGCATCGCCCGCGGTGGTCTCGCACATTCTGGGACCGGCAGCGCCGGAGCTCGTGGCCATGTTCCCCGAGCTGCGGAGCGTGTTCCCGGACGTGACGCCGAGCGCGGCGATCGATCCCGAGTCGGACCAGCGGCGGTTGTTCCGCTCGCTCGTGCAAGCCCTGTCCACGGTGGCGCGCACGCAGCCGGTCTTTCTGGCGTTCGAGGACGTACACTGGACCGACGACGCGACGCTCGATCTGGTCTTCCACCTCGCGCGCGGCCACGCGTCGCAGCCGGTCGTCATCGCTCTGACCTACCGCGCCGACGAAGCCGGTCCGCGGCTCACTCGCCTCGTGGCGGATCTCGAGCGCGGCCGCCTCGCGACCGAGCTTCCGGTCGATTCGCTCGATCGCGACCAGGTCGCCGAGATGGTCCACGCGATCTTCGGTCCGCGAGAGACACTCGGCGACGAATTCATGCAGCGGCTCTACGAGCTCACCGAAGGCAACCCGTTCTTCGTCGAGGAAACTCTAAAGGCGCTGATCATTGCCGGCGATCTCGCGGCGACGGGCGGCGGCTGGCGCGCCCGACCGCTCGAGCGGATCCGTGTGCCGCGTACCGCGGTCGAGGCGGTGCGCCGCCGTCTTGCCGCGCTCACGGTGCCGGCGCGCACTGTCGCGTCGACCGCGGCCGTGGCCGGCAGGCGGTTCGACTTCGGATTGTTGCAGACGCTCACGCACATGAGCGAACCGGAGCTGCTCGCCGTGGTGAAGGAGCTGATCGGCGCGCAGCTCGTCGTGGAGGAATCGGCGGAGCGGTTCGCCTTCCGGCACGCGCTGACGTGCGAAGCGATTTACGCCGAGCTGCTGGCGCGGGAGCGTGTCGCACTGCACCGCGAGGTCGCGGCCGCGCTCGAGCGCGCGAACGCCGACTCGATCGACAACGTCGTGGAAGCGCTCGCCTATCACGCGTGGGAAGCGGGCGACTGGGAGCGCGCCAGCCGCTACGCCGCGGCGGCGGCGAAGCGCGCCCTCGCCGTTTCCGCGCCGCGCGAAGCGGTCGGTCACCTCGATCGCGCCGTCGCGGCGTCGGAGCGCAGCGGAGACGTGGCCAGTGCCGAGCTGCTGCTCGAGCGAGGGTGGGCCAACGAGACACTGGGCGATTTCCAGCGAGCGCACGACGATTTCACGTGGGCGCACGAGCGGGCGCGCGCCAACTCGGACAATCGCGCCGTGTGGGAAGCGTTGCACGCACTGGGCATGCTCTGGGCGGCCCGCGACTATTCGCGCGCTGGCGAATACCGGCGCATGGCGTTGACGGTCTCTCGCCTCATCGGCGACGGGTTGCTCGTCGCGCGCAGCTTGAATCGAGTCGGCAACTGGCACGTGAACCTCGAGGAGCCGCACGCCGGGCTGCCGCACCACGAGGAAGCGCTCGCGATCTTCGAACGTCTGGGAGACGACGCCGGCGTTGCCGAAACGCTCGACCTCATCGCGATGGCGCAGCACTGTGCGGGCGACCAGCGCATGGCCGCCCGCTCGTACGAGCGCTCGATCGCGCTGTTCACCAAGCTGGATGACCGCCGGAGGCTGGCCAACGCGCTTGGCGTGCTCACCCTCTGCGGCCCCTCGCACCACGCGTCGTCCACCACGCCAATCCCAATCTCCGGTGTGGACGACGAGCTGCGCGCGCCAAGGTCGATACGTCTGGCACGCGAGATCGGCTGGCGCGTTGGCGAAGCCGCGCAACGGTTCTTCATCGCCGACTGCCTTGCCTGGCGCGGCGAATACGACCAGGCGATCCCGCTCGCCCGGGAGGCATTGGAGCTGGCGGAGGATATCGAGCACCTGCAGTGGACGGCGGGCGCCCTGCGGCTGCTCGGCGTCCTGTCGCTCGACCTGCTCGCGCCGCACGAGGGGCGCGAACATCTCGAGGAGGCGCACCGCATCGCGCAGCGGCTCGGCTCGCACATCTGGCTCCGGTGGACGGCGGGGCCGTTGGCGCAGGCGCGCTGCCGAACCTCGGACTTCGATGGCGCGATGGAAGTCCTGGATCGTGCCGCGCAGCCCGCCACGGCAGGTGATGGTGCTCGCGCGGTTTCGCGCCCGAGCGGCGCGGACCTGACGCTCGGCGAACGGCAGCTCTGGTTCGCGCGCGCCGAGCTCGCGCTGGCGCAGGGGAAAGCGGACATCGCGCTGGACATTGCCGACGCGCGCCTCGCGTCCGAGCGCGCCGCCAACCCCGACAGCGTGTTCGGCGTTCCACGACTCTCGCTCCTCCGCGCCGAGGCGCTCATGGCGCTGCAACGTTTCGAAGAAGCGGCGCCTGCACTCGATGTCGCGCGGGCCGAAGCGACGGCTCAGCGTTCGCGTCCGACGCTGTGGCGGATCGAAGCGGCGACCGGACACCTTCACCGCCTGCAGCGACGGCGTGTCGAGGCGCGCCGGTCGTTCGATGCGGCACGGGCGATCGCCGACGATCTGGCGGCGAAGATCGCCGATAACGCGCTGCGCTCGCGATTTCTCGAGGGAGTAGCCGAGTTCATTCCCGCCGCGCCATCTCCTTCGCCCAACCGCGCCGCCAAGGCGGCGTTCGGCGGATTGACGCGACGCGAGCGCGACGTGGCGGTGCTGATCGCCCAAGGCAAAGCGAACAAGGTGATCGCCCACGACCTCGGCGTGGGCGAACGCACCGTTGAAGGCCACGTGGCGAGCGCGCTGGCGAAGCTCGGCTTTGGCTCCCGGACGCAGCTCGCCGCCTGGGCCGTCGAGAAGGGCATGTTCCACCCGCCGGCCCGGAAATAGGTCAGACCCCATTTCCCGAATTTCCCCGTACCGCACGCGAAAAATCTCCGTGGATCCCACGCTGTAACGCGGCGGCGCCTTCGGTATCCTGCTGTCGCGTTCCGAGCGCCCGACACTGTCGTCGGGGCCGAGCAACGCAGCTACCCACTGGAGGCACCATGCGCAGCACCCACATCCTCACGATCGCGGCCCTTTGCGTGGCCGCCGCGTGCTCGAACGATTCACCGACCAGCAACGCACCAGCCGCACCGCGGAGAGACGTCGCCACGAGCGGCGGCGGTCCGCTTCAGCACACGGACTGGAGCCCGGCACCCCCGATCATTCCGCCGGGCGCCGAGATCGTGGTCCTGCAGGGCAACCCGTTCGGCGCGGAGCCGTACACCGTTCGGCTGCGCTTTCCCAACGGGTACTTCGTTCCGCCGCACACCCACCCGACAGTCGAGAACGTAACCGTGCTGACCGGCGCGCTCGTCATGGGCATGGGCGCGCAGGTGTCGGAGACCGGCCTGCAGACGTTCGGCAAAGACGACTTCTTCAGCATGCCGGCCAATAGCGCGCACTACATCACGACGCGCGGCGAAACGGTGATCCAGCTCCACGGCATCGGCCCGGTCGCGTTCAACTACGTCAACCCGGCTGACAATCCAGCCGCACGCTGAGCGCGCGAGCGGCAAGCAGTGCATGCGAGTCTTTCCATTTTCCTCAATCATCGACAACGGTCACAGGATGACGCAGACAACTACAGCAACACCGGCCGTCGCGAGCGATCCGCTCACCGATCGCGTTCGTGCGACGTGGACGTCCGGCGATTTCGGGCGTATCGCGAAAGGCTACGAGCGCGGGGCCGCGGAGTTCATCGCGCGTCTCGAGCTCGAGTCGGGCGAGCGCGTGCTCGACGTGGCGTGCGGCACGGGCAACCTGACGCTCCCGGCCGCGCGCATGGAAGCATCGGTCACCGGCATTGACATCGCCGCCAACCTGCTGGTCCAGGCGAAGGCACGCGCCGCCGCCGAGGGATGGTTGATCACCCTCGACGAAGGCGACGTCGAGAGCATGCCGTACGCGGACGGCGCGTTCGAGACGGTCGTGACGATGTTCGGCGCGATGTTCGCGGCGCGTCCCGATCGCGCGGCCGCCGAGCTGTTGCGGGTCACCGAATCCGGCGGCCGCATCGCGATGGCCAACTGGACGCCGACCGGCTTCATCGGCGACATGCTCAGGACGCAGGTCCGCTACGTCCCGGCGCCAGCCGGAGTCCCGTCGCCGCTGCAGTGGGGAAGCGAGGACTACGTGCAGTCGCGTCTTGGTGCGGGCTCGGCGAGCCTGACGCTCAACCGGCGAGTGATCACGTTCGAGTATCCGTTCACGCCGGAGGAAGTGGTGAACGAGTTCCGGCTCTGGTACGGGCCGACGCTGCGCGCATTCGCGGCGCTCGACGAATCCGGGCGCGAGGCGCTGCAGAACGACCTGGTCGAGCTTTGGGCAAAGAACAACCGCGCCGATGATGGTACGACGCGCGTACAGTCGGAGTACCTCGAGGTAATCGCGGTCGTGAAGTGACCGCGAGAGGGGCGTGCGGGGGGTGACTCCCGTTCACCCGCCGCACGTCAGCGTGCGCTTGATGCCAGACGCCAGAATGCTTCGGCGGTCAACAGACCGAACGCCGCGCCCGCCCACCATGGAAACGGGATCGTGATCAACTCGCCGCGAAGCTGTGGCGCGATGAATCGCGAGAGAATCGCGCCGATCAGCGCCGCCGTGATCCAGAGCGTCCATCGTGTCGCCACGCCGAGTCGCCGCAGCAGCAGGTAGGCGGGCGCGCCGAGCGCCAGGGTGGCACCGTAGGTGACCGGAATCGCGACCATGAGCACCATGGCGGCCAGGAATCCCAGCCCCGACAACGAGGTCGATCGGTTCGCGAACCACCGGCCGGCCGCCTCGATGCCGACGAGCAACACGGCACAGGCCACCGGAGCGATGAGCGGCGCGATCACGATCGCGCGCAGAAGCTGGCGCGCAGTTGGCCGATCGGGCGTGTCGCTCATCGATGATTCGGAGCTGTCGAGGCTGGGAAGCGTTCACCGCGTGCCACGCTGACACCTTTATCATACCCATGCCGGCGGGTTGACGGGCGCGCCGTTGGTGACGAGCATCATGCACCAACGGAGCGACCACATTGACGACCCCGACCCGCTCGTCCGCGGCACAACCAGGCCCGCTGGCCGATCACGTCACCGATCATCCACGCCCGGCGTCGATCGACGCCGGTTTTTTCGGGCACCCGCGTGGGCTCGCGACGCTGTTCTTCACCGAGATGTGGGAGCGCTTCAGCTACTACGGCATGCGCGCCTTCCTCATCCTATATATGGTGAACGCGCTCCGGTTCGACGACAAGCATGCCGGCTCCATCTATGGGACGTACACGGCCAGCGTGTGGGCCGCGGCGATCGTCGGCGGCATCATCGCCGACCGGTGGCTCGGGCAATACAAGAGTGTCCTCTTTGGCGGCATCGTCATCGCCGCGGGTCATTTCACGCTCGCCTTTCACGCGCTGCCCTTCTTCTACACCGGGCTCGCTCTCATCGTCGTCGGGACGGGACTGCTCAAGCCGAACGTGAGCGGCATCGTCGGATCGCTCTACGAGACGAACGATACTCGGCGCGACGCCGGCTTCTCGATCTTCTACATGGGCATCAACCTCGGCGCGGCGCTCGGACCGTTCGTCGCCGGCTACCTCGCGCAGCGGGTCGACTGGCACATCGGCTTCGCCTGCGCCGGCGTGGGCATGACGCTCGGGCTGGCTCAGTACGTCGTGGGTCGCAAGCATTTGCGGCCGGCGATGGAGCGTCTCGAGCGACAGCGGCGCGAGGCGCGGACCAAGCCCGTCGCCCGCCACGAGCCGGCGCCGGTGCCGAACGAGCCGACCTTCGGCGGTTTCACGAAAGTCGAATGGAAGCGACTCGGCGCGATGGCGGTGTTCTTCGTATTCGCAGCAGTGTTCTGGGGCGCGTACGAGCAGGCCGGCTCGACGCTCAACCTGTTCGGCGATCGGTACACGCGCACGTCGATCCTCGGCTTCGATTTTCCGTCGAGCTGGTTCCTGTCCGTGCAGGCGGTCTTTGTGATCCTCCTCGCGCCCGTCTTCGCATGGCTCTGGATTCGCCTCGGAAAGCGCGAGCCGTCCACTCCTACGAAGTTCGCGATCGGCCTCTTCTTCATCGGCCTCTCGTTCGTGTTCTTGTTGATGCCGGCGTATCGTCTACAGACATCGCCCGGAGTTCGCGTGAGCCCCTTCTGGCTGATCGGCTGCTACTTCATCCAGGAGCTCGGCGAGTTGTCCATATCGCCGGTGGGACTCTCCGTCTTCACGAAGCTCTCGCCGGTCAAGATCGTCGGCTTCATGCTCGGCGTGTGGTTCCTCGCCGATTCGGTGGGAAACAAGGCAGCGGGGTTCGCGGCGGGGTTCATCTCATCGGCGCCGCTGCCGCAACTGTTCGGCGTCATCGCCGCCGTGTGCCTGGGCGCCTCGGTCGTCGCGTTCGCGATCATCAAGCCGGTACGCCGGTTGATGGGGGGGGTGCACTGAGTCGAGCAGCCTGCCAGGCGCCGCCTTATTTCGAGATTTCGGCTCGGCCTGCGGCTGACGGCTCTCGGCTGGGCTCTTGGCCGACGGCTCGCGGCTCGAGCTGACGGCTGACCGCTGACGGCTCATGCTTTCAGCTCTCGGGCAGGCTACCGGCTAACGGTCTGGCGAACGGCCGAGAACCTGGGGTCAGACACCAGTGCCAATGGATGTCTGACCCCAAGTGCTCCTTCAGTTGCCGGGTACCAGCATCAGGGCTGGCTCCCGACCAGCGCTTTTCGGAACTGCACGATTCGATCGATCTCTTCGTAACCCGCACGGCGATGCGCCGCGTGGCTCCCGAGGTTGTCGAGCTGCGCGTCGGAGGCCATTTCCGTTCGGCCGCGCCTACGCGCCCAGTCCTCCGCGGCGCTCAACAGTGCGCGACCATAACCCCGACCGCGCGCGTCGGGATCGACGTACCACGCCTCGATGTAGCCGACCGGGCTCGATTCGCATCCGTCGGCGTACGGCCGCTCGCCCACCTCGACGAATCCTGCGACGGAGCCGTCGGCTCGTTCCGCGACGAACACCTCGGCGTCGCTGCGGGCGCGGTGCGCGCGCATCCCGGCCGCGAGGTCGTCCGGCGAGTGCTCGGGGAACAGCGCCGCGCTCATCCGCAGCCAGTCGGGCCAATCAGTGTCGTGATATCGGCGAACTTTCATCGAGATTCTGTTGGTGCGCCGGTCGACGACGTTGCACGCCGCAGCGCGAGCTCCACAAACGTACGGTCGCACGGCGCAAGTGGCAGCTCGAGCAACTCGGCGGGCGTTCCGTACGTCATTCGAGAATGCTCGAGGCATCGCGGCTCGCCGCGAATCTCGACGGGAACGAAGGCGATCAAATACGCCGAGCCCGGATCGGCGATCTCGAAGACCGGTGCCGACGCTCGGATCAGTTCGATCCCAAGCTCCTCGTCGAGCTCTCGCGCGGCGGCGTGCTCGTCGGATTCGTTCGGCTCCGCCTTGCCGCCCGGGAACTCCCACAGCCCGCCATGGCGCTTGTGCGCCGGGCGCTGGCAGACGAGATAGCGATCCCCATCACGAATGACGCACGCAATCACACGTTGATGTGGAACGCTCGGCATGGTCGGATGATGAGACGAAGGCCCGGACCGGTCACGCCGGTCCGGGCCTCTTAAAGTGGCGCCGAATTGACTCGGGCGACACCACCGATACCCATCAGTGATCATCGTTTCAGGCTATCTTGGCGCGAGGGCCTCGAGCGCCACGCTGGCCGTAACGACTTGGAACGCGGACACAAACGGATCGGGCAGCTCCGTCAGCCAAACCGCCAGCAGTTCGCTTAGAACGACGACGCCTGGCAGAGCGGTACCGACGTGTTCCAGTTGGCGAACATCCCGGCTGGATTGTTCTCCCACAGCCAGATGTGAATCATCCAGCCATTGAACCGCGACGGCGAAAATTCCATGTCGGGCAGCTCGCGCATCGTGGAAAAGTCGTGCAGCCGGGGCCGGCGCTGGAAGCTCGCATCAGTCGGCGCAGGCCACTTCGCACTGTACGGCAGGAAGTAGTCGAACGCCGCCAGCCGCGTTCTCGCTTCGCCGTTCTTGCGCGGGCCGTCCTTGGGCGCGTACACGAGAAACTCCGGGTCGAGCAGGGCGACGGAGTCGTCGGCGAGGTTGTTGCCGCGAGTGTAGTGATAGCCCATGCCGCCCTCCGTCGCGCTGGAGATACACCCATCCGCCGCGGTCAGGGGCGTCAATGTGAAGAGAGCGTAGTGGGCGGCCTGCGCCGCGTCGACGTCGTGGAGCGGAGCGGTGAGTTGGCGCAGATCATTGAGCGCCTGCGCGCTGTTCGCCGACGTCAGGTCCGAAAGCATCAAACCGTTGTGCCCGAGATGGCGGTCCGTCTGGACCGGTGAATCCGCATTGCATCCGGCAAGACCGAAGGCAAATGCGACAAGCAATTGCGCAGTCCGTTTCATCGTTGCCTCGAAGAAGAGGTGCATGTGCCGACGGCTGGCATGGGCTAGGCCCTGCTATAGAACGAGGCACTGTAGCGAAACCGGACATGGCGCGACGTCACACGTCGAAGGCTGCCACCTCCGGCACTGACCCCAGTCGCGCGTGAATGATGCTCGTTCCGAGGCCGCGAGAGACATACATCGGAATTTCGGCGTCGCGGTACCAGCCGCTTACATATCTGCCGCTGCCGCGCGGCCGAACGGGCGCCCATCCGCCAATACATACCTGACCACCGTGCGTGTGCCCGGCGAGAAGCACCATCGGGCGATACTGCGATTCCGCCGAAGACGAAGCGGTAACCTCGCTCGGCGCCTGGGACCAGAGTACGTCTCGATGGGCCGGACAGTGAGCAAGGACGATGTGGCCCGGCGTGCCTGGCTCGACGTCGGCGAACGCACGCGCCGTGTCCGGCTTGCCACCGATCAAATCGTCGAGGCCACTCAACGTGAATGATCTGCCGTGGACGCGGCCCTTAACGGACCGATTGACGAGAAGCTTCACATCGTGTCGGGCATACAGCGTGTCGAGCGCGCGGAGATCGACTCGTCCCCAGTACTCCCAATTGCCCAGAATCGCGAACGATGCCTCCACCTTCGGCAGCATTTGGAGGAACTCATCCAGCAGCGGCAGCGCGTCGGCGCGATCGATGGCGTCGCCGGTGTGCAGGATGACGTCAGGCGCTGTGACGTGAATGACCTGTGCGATGCGTTCCTCGTGAGCCCCGATCGCGTGCAGATGAAGGTCGGAAAGCTGCGCAATACGGACTGGTCGCGCTCCCTGTGGCGGCGCAATCGTGTGTCGGGTCAGCGCGACGCGACGCGGTTCCAGGTAGAACGTCTCGGCGGCGGCCGCCGTTGCCGCGAACGCGGCGACGCCGCCGATGAATTGGCGCCGCGAGAGTCGCGTGGCGCCGATCGCTGGCGAGCGATGGCGGAGGACGAGCGCCATCGAGATTCCCGCCGCGGGCGGCGGCTAGACCATCGCCCGCGCTCGCCGCAGCATCCACCCGTACAGCCACACGATCGCGCCCACGAACAACAGCACCCCGAGCCACGGCGCGGGCGCGAAGCTCTCCGGCACGAGCGCGATTGGCGCGTCCTTGGAGGTGGCGACGATGAGACCCGCGTTCAGTACACCCCAGATGCTCTCGCCCACGATGAGCCCCGATGCCACCAACGTCCCCAACCGCTCGGCGCGCTCGGGGTTGGGCATCGAGCGCACGCGGCCGTCG
>DATISA010000289.1:0-6173 GCA_035469245.1 Gemmatimonadaceae bacterium | reverse complement strand
AGGTTGGCATGGCCCGCCACGATGCCTTTCGTGTCGGTGAGGATCAGCGGTACGCCCTGCGCCTGAATGCTCTTCACGAGATCGAGCAGCGCGGCGTCGGTCGCGCCGGGCGTGCTGTCGCCGAACGCGCGGAACACACGCGCATACATGAGGCTCGAGCGTCGCGCGTCGGCTTGCAGGTCGACGATCACGTTGCGCGTGTACCAGACGTACGAGCCGAGGAGGACGAGAATCAGCGTCGCGACCAGCAGCTCTGGCGTGCCGCGTCGCATGAGCACTCAGCCGAGTCGGTCGGCGCCAAAGTACGGGCGCAGCGCGTCGGGCACGAGCACCGAACCGTCGGTCTGCTGGTAATGCTCCAGGATGCAGGCCACGGTTCGCGGAAACGCGAGCCCCGATCCGTTGAGCGTATGCACGAACCTTGGCTTTTCGCCTTTGCCGGGCCGATAGCGGATGTTGGCGCGCCGGGCCTGGTAGTCGACGAAGTTGCTGCACGACGAGACCTCGAGCCATGCGCCGACTCCCGGCGCCCATGCCTCGAGATCGTACGTCATCGCCGAGCTGAAGCCGGTGTCGCCGGCGGCCAGCAGCTTGCGCCGATACGGGATCCCGAGCCGCTCGAGCGCCGTTTCGGCGTGCCGCGTCAGCAGCTCGAGCTGCGCGGGCGAATCGTCGGCCGTCGAATAGCGAACGAGCTCCACCTTGTCGAACTCGTGCGTGCGCAGAACGCCGCGCGTGTCCTTGCCGGCCGATCCCGCCTCGCGTCGAAAGCACTTGCTGTAGGCGACGAACCCTTTGGGCAGCGCCTCGGCATCCAGTATCTCGTCCCGATAGAGATTGGTGACTGGAACCTCGGCCGTGGGAATCAGGAACATCTCGTCGCCGCGAGTGGCGTACGCGTCGTCCTCGAACTTGGGGAGCTGGCCCGTACCCGTCATCGCTACGCGCGTGACGAGCTGCGGCGGCCAGACCTCTTCGTAACCATGCTCCTCGCGGTGCAGGTCCATGAAGAAATTCAGGAGCGAGCGGATGAGTCGCGCACCAGCGGCCCGATACACCACGAACCCCGAACCCGAGATCTTGGCGGCCCGCTCGAGATCGATGATGCCCAGTCGCGCGCCGACGTCCCAATGCGGCGCGACTCCATCGCGCGAGCGCGGCGTGCCCCATTCACGCACGATGAGGTTGTGGTCTTCGTCGCCCTCCGGCACCTGCGGCAGCGGCAGGTTCGGGATCTCGAGCAGCGTGCGTTCCAACTCGGACTCGACGCCGCCGAGATCGCGCTCGAGCTTCGTGATTTCGTCGCCGAGGGCCTTGCCCTGGGCGATGAGCTCGTCGGCTGGCTCCTTGGCGCGCTTGCGCTTCGCCACTTCCTGCGAATTGGCGTTGCGCGCCGCCTTGCGCTCCTCGACGGCCTGAATGAGCGTACGGCGATCTCGCTCCAGGTTCACGCCGCGGTCGACGACCGGCGCGAGCGTATCGAGCGCCCCACGCCGGCGGAGCCCTTCACGCAGCGCGTCGACCTGATCGCGCAGCACCCGAAGGTCGTGCACGGATCAGTCCTTTGGAATGCCTGGCGCGAACGACACGAAGCCGCAGTTGGGATCGACGGTGTACCGCACCTTGATCTGACGCGTCGCGAGATCCACGCTCGTCACCACGATCTTGGCGTAGATGCTGGAGCCCGTGAGCGACACGGCGCACGTGTTGAAATCGTTGCTCTGCGCGAGGACCACGACGTTGGGACCGATGACGAGCGACGTATCGGCGCGGTAGCCGGACTTGGGGGCGGAGTTGATCGCGCCGAAGCTGTCCGGCACCGTGCGCAAGCCGACGGAATGCGTGGACGCGAGCGAACTGGCGACGACGCGCTGCGGCATGTACACGATCTTGCCGCTGGTATCGATGTCGAAGGCGACGTCGAACAGGAAATTCGCGTCCGCGGGCACGAGCTGCGCGGTGAAGAAATGCAGCGCGGTCGGGGCGCCCGGAGGCGCGCCGTTGATGGCGTAGACGGTTCCACTGTCGGTCAGCGTCGGGAGCGACGCCGGGACACCAGTGAAGTCGCCGCACGCCAGCGCGCCGACGCCGATCGCGGCGGCGATCAGCATGAGGGTTCGTGGCCGCGCAGGTGCTGGTCTGGGCATCATGTTGGGGAGCTCAAGGGCGAAGGATACGGGTCCACATGGCATACTTCAAGCGATTGCAGTCGCTTGACTTCGATGATTCTGCTCTCTAGCTTCGCCACCACTTTGGCGGGGGGAGCCGGGGAGCTGGGATGCCAAGTATTCGTGATCTGGTCGCCGCGATTCGACAGCGTGAAGGAGTCGACGCCGCCGTCGTCCTCGGGCGCGACGGGTTGCTGATCGACGGGCAGCTCCTCCCGGGCCTCGACGCCGATGTCATCGCGGCGCGCATCCCCGCGATCATCTCGGCGGCGGACGAGCTCGGCGGCGCGACGTCGCGTGGCGAGCTCGTCACCGCGGTTCTCGAGCACAAACAAGGCATCGCCGTCATCTCCGCGCTGACTCCCGACGCCGTGCTCCTCGTGCTGGTCGCGGCTCACGCGAACGTCGGCCAGCTCCTGCTCGAGTTGCGGCGCAATCGCGAACACATCGCCGCGCTCGTCTAGGCTCACGTGTCGACCGCTCGTCAGCCGTGCCACGTGCTGGTCGCCGATGACGAACCGCACATCGGCCGCATCATCAAGATGAAGCTCGAGCAAGGTCCGTTTCGCGTCACCCTCGCATACGACGGCCGCGAAGCGATGCAAGCCCTGGAACACGAGCCGGACATCTGCCTCGTGCTGCTCGACCTCATGATGCCCCACCTGAGCGGGCTCGATGTGCTGACGGCGATGCGCCGCGATGAGCGATGGCGCGACGTGCCATGCATCATTCTCACCGCGGCGGGACAGGAGCAGCAGCACACGAGCGCCATGGCGCTCGGCGCGAACGATTTTCTCACCAAGCCGTTCAGCCCGAAGAAGCTGTACGCGCGCGCCGCGGAACTGGTGGGCATCGACAGCGACGACGCGGGCAACGGCGCGGCATGAGCCGGTGGGCCGTCGTTCTTGCCGGCGGCGTCGGGTCGCGCTTCTGGCCGTTGAGCACCCCGACGCGGCCAAAACAACTTCTCCCACTCGCCACCTCCGAGCCGTTGCTGTGCGATTCGGTCGATCGCCTGCGTCCGATTGTGCCGATGGATCGCGTCCTGATACTCACCAACCGGACATTGGTGCCCGTCGTCGCGGCGATGCTTCCGGGAATTCCGCTCGAGAACTTGATCGCGGAGCCGCGCGCTGGCGGAACCGGCGCGGCACTCACCTGGGCGGCGCAGGAGATCGCTCGCCGCGACGGACCTGGCGCCGTGATGATGTCCGTCCATGCGGATTGGGCCGTTGCCGATGCGCCGGAGTTTCAGCGGGCGCTGATGCGCGCGGCGGATGTGGCCGAGCAACACGAAGTGCTCGTCACGGTTGGCGTCGTGCCGACGCGCGCCGACCCGGGGTTCGGCTACATCCAGCCGGGCGATCCGCTCGACCGCGACGTCCGGCGAGTGGCGCGCTTCGTCGAGAAGCCTGATCGTGCGCGCGCCGAAGAGATGCGCGCGAACGGCTATCTCTGGAACTCTGGCATCTTCGTGTGGCGCGTGGGTGACTTTCTCGACGACGTGCGCCGGTTGACGCCGGAGATCGCGCCGGCGCTGCACGCACACGCCGATGACCTCGCGGCATTTTTCGCCGCGGTGACACCCGTGTCGGTCGACGTCGGAGTGCTCGAGCGCAGTAATCGCGTCGTCGTCCTGCCCGGCTCCTTCGGATGGGACGACGTCGGCACGTGGGGCGCGCTCAAGCGCGTGCGCGCAAACGACGCCGCGGGCAATGCCATGCACGGTCACGTGTACGCCGTGGACGCGCGCGACAACGTGGTACACGCCACCGAGGCCACCGTGGTGCTCTACGGTGTGTCGAACCTGGTCGCCGTGGTGCATGATGGGTTGGTACTCATCACGACCGTCGAGCGTTCGAGCGATCTGAAGACGTTGATGGACGCCCTGCCGCGCGGCGTCCGCGACCGGGAGTAGCGATGCTGTATCTCTACGACGACACTCGCGCGCGGGCCTTCGAGCCGTTCGCGTCGTCGCGTCCGATCTCCGAAATGACAGCCGGAATCGCTCTCGTTCGAGAGCGATGGGCAATGGCGCTGAGCGCAAATGGCGGCACGCACTGCCTCGCGGGTGCGCGGCACGAGCACTTCGACGAGTCGTACGTGACCGGAGCGAGTCGCGCGGCGCGCGACACGATCCCCGCCGGCTCGATCATCGCGAACTCGCGCTGCGTCCCCGCACTCCCGCACGAGGCCGGAGCGCTGGCCGAATCGCGTTCCGATGCGCAGGCGTGGCAGGTTGGCGACCGCATCGGGGCCGTACGGGTCGTCGAGCCAATCGAGGCGAATGCGTTCGACCAGGGCGCGCTCGCGTTGGGCGATCTACTTCCGAGAACCGCCCGGGTCGACCGGCTGAACGGTTGGTGGCTGGACGACGTGTGGGATTTCGTTCGCCTGCTTCCCGAGCAGTTGTCCAGCGACATCGCGTCGACGGCGGAGTGGCAAGGGGGGCGCGTGCGTGGCGCGCCACCGCAGGTCACGGTCATTGGCGGCGATCGCGTCCTGATACTTGGCGAAGCCACGATCGAGCCGAACATCGTCTTCGACACGTCGAACGGGCCGATCCTCATCGAGTCTGGCGCGCACGTTCACGCGTTCACGCGCATCAGCGGACCGTGCCGGATCGGCCCGGCCGTGACGGTGCTCGGCGGCGATATCGGCGTGTGTTCGATTGGCGAGGTGAGCAAAGTTCGCGGCGAGATGAGCAACACGATCATCGTCGGCCACTCGAACAAGGGCCACGACGGGTTCATCGGCCATTCGTACCTCGGTCGCTGGGTGAATCTGGGCGCCGGTACCGTCACGAGCAATTTGAAGAACACATATGGCCCGGTCGCACTGTGGACGCCGAGTGGCACGCGCGACACAGGGATGCAATTCCTCGGCACCTTGTTCGGTGATCACGTCAAAACCGGCATCGGGCTCCGGCTGACGACGGGGACCGTGCTCGGCGCCGGAGCCAATGTCTACGGCAACATGCCGCCAAGGGTGGTCGCGCCATTTTCGTGGGGTGACGCGCCTCCCTACGCGAGCTATCGCGCCGATAAGTTTGTGGAGACCGCGGCGCGCATGATGTCGCGCCGGCACGTCGAGCTGACGGACCGTGCCCGTCGTCACCTCGAGGCCATGTACGCCGGACGCTGGACCATCGACGCGGAGACGAGCCACTCGTGAAGCTGTGGATGCTCGGCAGCGGGAGCAGCGGCAACGCCATTCTCGTCGAATGTGACGACTCGCGCATCCTCATCGACTGCGGGTTCGGGACGCGCACGATCGCGGGGCGGCTCAAGACCATCGGTGTCGCGCCCGAATCGATCGACGCCTGTCTGATCACGCACGAGCACAGCGATCACGTGAAGGGCGCGGCCGCGGGGGCAAAGCGCTGGGGGTGGGGCCTGTACGCCACGCATGGCACCGCGCGCGCGTCAGAGCTCACCGGCGCAAGGGTGACCCGCATCGTCCCGGGTGAAACGATCGAGTTTCCGCGCATGAGCGTGACCAGCGCGGCGACGCCACACGACGCGAATGAGTCAGTCGGTTTCGTTGCGACGAGCCGCTCCACAGGCGCGCGTGCCGCGTTGTTCTACGACATCGGCCACGTGAGCGCGGCGATCGCCGCGGCGTGCACGTCGCTCGACATTCTCGTGCTCGAGTCGAACCATGACGACGAGATGCTCCGCACCGGCCCGTATCCGCGCTGGCTGCAGGCCCGCATTTCGTGCAAGACAGGCCATCTGAGCAATCATGATTCCGGCGCGTTCGCGCGTGACGCGGTCACGCGCGCGATGCAGCACGTGGTGCTGGCGCACCTGAGCGAGAACTGCAACACGCCGACGATCGCGCTCGGCGCGATGCGGTCAGCGATCGCGCGCACGGCGTTTCGCGGAACCGTGACTGCCGCCAAGCAGGACAGCGTCGTGGGTCCGTTCACGCCCGGCGTGGCGCGCGCCGAACCGCCCCTTCAGTACACGCTGCTCTAACGGCGCGCGATCAAGGCCGAATTCG
>DATISA010000288.1:0-5707 GCA_035469245.1 Gemmatimonadaceae bacterium | reverse complement strand
CCCGCCGGCTGCGATCGGTGGCGATCGTCGGACGCTGCAGTTGGACGAGGGGTTCTGCGATCGCCGTCACGCGCCTGCTCCCTGAGACTTGTTGAATACACCAACACGATGGATCGCCGATTCGATCGCCGAGTACGCAGTCTGGCCGAGCCCGCATATCGACGCGTCCTTCATTGCGAGCCCGACCTCGTCGAGTAGAGCAACCTCCTTTGCTACGCCGCCGAGCGCCTTTCCGCTGGCGATTCGGTAGAGCGCTTCCTCCTGGCGGACGGTGCCGACGCGACATGGCACGCACTGGCCGCACGACTCATCGCGGAAGAACGACGCAATGCGCAGCAGGATCTGCGACATGTCTACTCTATCGTCGAAGGCCAGGATCACCCCCGAACCGAGCGTCGCCTTGGCGGCTCTGGCCCCCTCGAACGTGAGTGGAATGTCGAGCTCATTCGGCCCCACGAATATGCCGGCGGCGCCGCCGAGCAGTACCGTCTGGAGCGCGCGGCCGTTGGCGATTCCGCCAGCCATCTCGAGCAAATCTCGCAGCGTCCTGCCGAACTTCACCTCGTAGACGCCCGGCTTCGCCACGTTGCCGCTCACGCAGAACAGCTTGGTGCCCGTCGACTGCTCCGTGCCGATGCGCGCGAACGCCGCGCCGCCCTCGAGCACGATCGATGGAACGTTGGCCAGCGTCTCGACATTGTTCACGACCGTGGGCAGTCCGAACAGTCCCGCCTGCACGGGGAACGGCGGCTTGTTGCGCGGCTCGCCGCGGTAGCCCTCGATCGAGTTGAAGATCGCCGTCTCCTCGCCGCAGATGTACGCGCCGGCGCCGCGCCGAATCTCGATGTCGAATCGCACGCCGCGGCCCAGGATGTTCCCGCCCAGGAATCCGTGCGTGCGCGCTTCGTCGATCGCGTGTTGCATGCGCGCCGTGCCCAGTGGGTACTCGCCGCGAACGTAAAGGAAGCCGCGCTCGCAGCCAGTCGCGAAGCCGGCGATCGTCATCGCTTCGACAATCGCGAACGGATCGCCCTCGAGCAGGACGCGGTCTTTGAACGTGCCGGGCTCCGACTCGTCGGCGTTGCAGACGAGATAGTGCGGGCGTGCCGACTGTCGAGCGACTGCCTCCCACTTTTTGCCCGTCGGGAACGCCGCGCCGCCGCGCCCCATGAGCTTGGAATCGATGACTTCGCGGATGACGGCGTCCTGGCCGATTTCGATCGCGCGCCTCAGCGCCTCGAAGCCGCCGCTCGCGCGATACGCCGCGATGTTCGTTGGATCGACAACGCCGAATCGGTGAAGCAGCGGGCTCGCCTGGCGTCCCGGCCGCGGCTCGTCATCCTGCGGCAGCCGGAGCGTGAGCGTTTCTGTCATCTCCGCAGTCCACGGTTCGGACGCGACGACCTTGTACTCTCCGGTCAGGCGCATCTCCCGACGCGCGCTGCCGCGGAGGATCACCACTGCCTCGTCAGCGGTCAGATCTCCGAGCAGTTCTTCACGCGGCGCAGCGCCCGCCTCCTGGAAGTACGCCGCCGGAGCGTGGTCGCAGTAGCCCAGGCAGGGCGATCGCATCCAGACGATGTCGTCGGCCTCGACCAGCGTGTGATCGCCGTTGGGTCCGTGCGCATGGGCCGGTCCGACCGTTCGCTCGAGCTGATCGGTCAATTCGGCCGCGCCCTTGCACCGGCAGGCGATGTCGTCGCACACATGAAGCACGCGCGGCGCGCGCGGCGTGGTCGAAAGCAGCGCGTAGAACGTCGCGACGCCCCAGGCATCGGCCGGCGGCACACCGAGTCGCGCGCACACGTACTCGAGACCCGTCTCGCTGATCCAGCCCACGCGCTCCTGGAGCGCGCGGAGCGCGGGAAGCAACAGATGCCGCTGCTCGCGCATCTCGCGTCCACCATGGGCGACGTGCGCGTCGTACAGATCGCCACGCTCCCCGCCCTCCCATGAGGATTCCGGAATGCCGAGCAGCCCGTCGACCGCGGCACGCTCTTCATCGGTAGGGGCAACGTGCCGCAGGTGCAAATCCATCAATCGTCTCCAGCCGCCGCGAGCGGCTCGGCGCGCCGCGCCCTGTACGCCGGCGTCTTGCGCACCGGCTCGACGCGCACCGCGCAGGCCTTGAACTCGGCCGTCCCCGATTTCGGGTCCGACGCGTTGATCGTGAGAAGGTTCGTCGCGACGTCGTCTGGGAAGTGGAGGGTCATGAAAACCACGCCCGCACGCAGCCCGCGATCGATGTAGACCGGCGCTTCCACGGCGCCGCGGCGCGACGTGACGCGCACCGTGTCGCCCGCCGCCACACCCAGGCGCGCGGCGTCTTCGGGCGACATGTCGACCGTCTCGCCGCGATGCAGGGGCGAGCCATATCCGCCCGACTGAACTCCTGTATTGTACGACTCTAATCGACGGCCGGTCGTGAGCACGAACGGATACTCGTCATCCGGCTGCTCGACCGGGCCTTCGTGGTGGACGATGGAGAATGGCGCGAGCCGTCCGCGCTTCGCGGGATCCTCGTCCCACAGTCTCGAGTGCAGGAACTTTGTGCCGGGGTGCGACTCGTCCGGGCACGGCCACTGGATTCCGTTCAGTGCGTCGAGCCGGGCGTAGCTCATGCCGGCGAGTTGCGGCGACAGCGTCCGCACCTGGTTCCAGACGTCTTCGGCCGTGGGATGTCCCCAGTCGTAACCCAGCCGGCGCGCCAGCTCGGACATGATCCAGATCTCGTCGCGTGCGTCGTCCGGCGGATCGACCGCCTTGTGCACGCGCTGCACTCGGCGCTCGCTGTTGGTGACGGTGCCTTCCCCTTCGGCCCATGTCGCCGCGGATGGAAGCACGACGTCGGCGAGCTGCGCCGTCTTGGTCAGGAAGATCTCCTGCACGACCAGATGCTCGAGATTCTCCAGCAGATCCGTCACATGCGACGCGTCGGCATCGGACTGGGCTGGATTCTCCCCGATCACGTACAGCGCCGTGAGCTCCTTCGTCTCCATGGCGTGGATCATTTCGGTGAGGTTCCAGCCGTCGCGCGGGATGATGTCTCGTCCCCAGGCCTGCTCGAACTTCACGCGATGTGCTTCGGTCGTGACGTCCTGGAACCCCGGCAGCTTGTTGGGCAGTGCGCCCATGTCGCCGCCGCCCTGCACATTGTTCTGGCCGCGGAGCGGATTGCACCCCGAGCCGTACCGACCGACGTGTCCCGTGAGCAGCGTGAGGTTGATCAGCGCGAGCACGTTGTCCACGGCGTTGTGGTGCTCGGTGATGCCGAGCGTCCAGCAGATCATCGCCCGGTCGGCACGCGCGTAGGCGTGCGCCGCATCGCGAATGACCTCAGCCGGAATCCCGGTCACCTGCTCGGCGAACTCGAGCGTGTAGGGCTCGACCGCGGCGGCGAACGCGCCGTAGTTCATGGTGCCGCGCTGAATGAACTCGTGGTGGGCGAGTCCGGCGTGGATGATCTCCCGCGCCATCGCGTTGGCGAGCGCGACGTCGGTGCCAACGTTGAGCCCCAGCCACACGTCCGCCCAGGCGGCCGACGACGTGCGCCGTGGATCGACCACGTAGAGTCGCGCACCGTTCTGGATTCCCTTGAGCAAATGATGGAACCAGATCGGATGCGCCTCGCGCGCGTTCGATCCCCACAGGAAGACGAAGTCAGTGTGCTCCGCTTCCTCGTACGAGCTCGTCGAGCCGCCCGCTCCCAGAATGGTCGTCAGACCGACGACCGAAGGAGCGTGTCAGGTTCGATTGCAGCTATCGACGTTGTTGTTGCCGAACACCTGCCGCGCGAATTTCGACGCGAGGAAGTTGACCTCGTTGGTCGACTTCGAGCAGCTGAAGATTCCGGTCGTCGTCCGGCCGTGGGCGGCCAGACCGCGGCGGAATCCATCGGCGGCACGATCGAGCGCTGCGTCCCAGGAGGCTGGGCGCAGAACGCCGTTTTCGCGAACCAGCGGCTGCGTCAGTCGGGAGTAGGAGCCCGGGGGGGTGGAGCGGGGCTGCATGCGGTGCATCTCCAAGACGGAAACGGTGTTAGGAGGATGCATTGGAGCACGGGGTCCGGGCAAGTGGGCAGCGCGAGGACGGTGGCGCGGGTGAAATGCCCGACATCCCGCTCAACGATTTTTACCGCGCCGATGTCCAATCGCTCGACTCCAGCCCGCGGCTGCATGGACACCGTGCTCTTCGATCTCCGATTTGCCGTCCGCTCTCTGCGGCGCCGGCCTGTTTTCGCAATCGTCGCGGTCGCTACGGTCGCTTTGGCGATCGGCGCCGCCACTTCCATATACAGCGCCGTCGACGCTGTCCTGTTCCGATCCCTGCCCTATCGCGACCCAGGCCGCCTCGTCGCGGTTTGGCAGACCGAGCCGGCTCGCAAGCGCCAGGCGGTCCTCGCCGTGAATTGGGACCGCGTTCCGTTGGACTACACCGATTTCATCACCTGGCGCGCCAAGCAGACCTCGTTCACGGCGGTGGGCGTGTGGTCGGGCTTCGGCGCAATGCTCGCCGGCGCCGAAGGTCCGGAGCAGGTGAATGGGTCCCGCGTCAGCCCCGGCCTGTTCGAGATGCTCGGCGTGCGGCCGGTCCTCGGCCGGACGTTCCTCCCCGGCGAGGACGTCGTGGGTGGGCCGCGCGTGACGATGCTCAGCTATGAAACCTGGCGCTCACGCTTCGGGTCGCGGCCAGCCGTCGTGGGCACCTCCGTGCGATTCGACGACCTGCCCTACGAGATCATCGGCGTGCTCCCCGACGCCTTCACCTTGCAGCGTGGAGCGCCTGCTGCGCCGTTCTGGATCCCGGCCGGCCAGCAGCCGGACGACATCGGGCAGCGCAACCGCAGCTTCCACGCGATCGGGCGACTCAAACCCGGCGTGACGCTCGAGCAAGCCAGCGTCGAGGCGAGCCGGCTCCTCACCATCAGCGATCCTGCCGCGAATCGGCGAATTCGCATCACCGACTTCGTGCGCGACGAGACCCGTAGCGTCCGCGGCCCGTTGCTCGTGCTGCTGGGCGCGGTGGGACTCCTCCTGCTCATCGCGTGCGTGAACGTCGCCACGCTGCTCCTCGGCGAAGCGGCAACGCGTGACATCGAGATGAGTGCGCGCGTTGCGCTCGGCGCCACGAGATCGCGGCTCGTTCGACAGCTCCTCACTGAGAGCCTCCTGCTCTCGTGCGTGGGCTCGGCGATCGGCGCCCTCCTCGCTTGGTGGGGCACCAAGGCGATCGTCGCGCTCGCGCCGGCGACGTTTCCGGGAATACGTACGGCCGCGGTGGACATCCGTATTCTTGGCGTGACGCTCATCGGCGCCACGATCACGGGCGTGCTGTTTGGGCTCGTCCCCGCGTTCGCCCTCTCCGGATCCGGTCCGGCGGCGCTCCTTCGGTCGGGCCATACGGTGCGCGGCCGCGGCCGACTCCAGCGCGCGATGATCGCGACGGAGCTCGCGCTTTCCGTCCTGCTCCTCGTTGGTGCAGGACTGTTGTCGCGGAGCTTGCAGAAGATCTCGCCGGTGAATGGGACGTTGCTCGCCGCCGTGGCCGCGGTGACGCCCGGCGTAGCGTCCAGTCGCGTCATTGCGTCCGCGTAGAAGGCGCGGAGTTGAATCGTATCCCGCCACGCCTCACCGAACGAGATGCGTACGGCGAGTAGGTGATCGGCGCGAAAGCCCGGATCCACCGCCGAGATCTTCTGCAAGCTCCG
>DATISA010000287.1:0-6593 GCA_035469245.1 Gemmatimonadaceae bacterium | reverse complement strand
AGGACACCGCGGAGACGGTGACGGAGCGCCTCTTCGGCCTGCCCGAGGACACCCGGGTGCTCGTGGCCTACCCGCTGACCGCGGGCGGGATCCCGCTCCCCGACCTCTTCGAGCGGCTGGTGAAGCGGGGGTTCCGGGAGGGCGGGCGCTGGCGGATGGCCACTGCGGGGCAGATCCCGTCCAGGCGGTCCACCGCCGGCTTCTCCATCCGCTCCAGGAACTGCCGCGCGTAGGCGGAGAGGCTCTCGACGTAGCGACGCTGCCCCTCGGCGTAGATCGTGTCGAAGGCCAGCGAGGATTTGCCCGAGCCGGAAAGCCCGGTGACCACGACGAGTTTGTCTCGCGGGATCTCGACGGAAATGTTCTTGAGGTTGTGGACGCGCGCGCCCTGGACGGCGATCGTCGTGCGCGGCTTCGAATTGGGGTCGGACCCCACTCGTCCTGAAATGGCGTCGGACCTCGCCGAGTGCTTGCGCGGCGTCATGCGTAGGCGAACGCCAGCTCTTGCACTTCGACGTTGCTCCGGCGCGTCAGCTTGACCGGCACCGATGCTTTGACGAGGAGGCCGCGGTCGGCCAGGTACTCGCAGACGGTCGTGACGCCGCGTACGGCGTAGTTGCGGGAGAAGTGATTCTCGATCTCGGTCGCCGAGCGCGTCTCGCCGATGTCGCGGAGGTAATCGAGGACGAGGCCGTAGAGGTCACTGGTCCGACCGGCGAGATAGCCATCGATTGCGTCGAGGGCTGCCTCGACTGCCGCCTCCGATTTGGGCGCGTTCAGCAATTCATGATAGACGGTCGCGAAGAACGCGGGATTCAGGGTCATCGCCTGCGGAATCACTTCACGATCGGCCAGCAGTCCGGCGCCGATGACCTCGATGCGCGCCAGCGGGGTGGCGGCGTAGAGAATCCAGAGCGCGGTGTAGTCGAGATCCCTCCGGGTGACGAACCACTTGCGCGCCTTGTAGAGCGGCGGCAGAACGTGGGCGCCCGCCTCGAGCAGCTGGAGCTGGCAGTCACGGTCACCCATCGTGTGGAGTCGCTCGCACAGGGCGGGGATGCTTTCGTCGTGCGAATAGAGGAGTCGTCCCTTGGCGAGCAGCGAATGCGCGAACGAGTTGGCGATCGAGCCCTCGACGATCTGCCGGAACTCGGTGCGGCTGAAGACGAACACGTGGGTGTTCACGCCATCGGCGTACAGACCGACGCCGCGCTCGTCACGCTTCTTGTCGTCGATCGTGACGAGGGCGAGATCGATGTCGGATTTGTCCCAGACAGTGTCGTGGGAGAGGCTGCCGCAGAGGATCGCGGCGAGGACGGTGCGGTCCTGCTTGATCTGCGCGACGAGCGCGTCGAGGGCGCGCGTGAAGGTCTGGTGGACGGCGTCGCGGACGGGCATGGTCCGACGATACTACGGCGTGGGGGGCGGGGGAGCCAGCCGGGGTGGGGGAGGGTGCAGCGGGCGGGGCGCGTGGTGCCGCGGACGGGGCCGGCGCTACCCCGCCGCCGCATGCGAAGCCGCCGCCTGCGCATCTCGCCGTCGCTTCTCTGCGGCGATATCGGTGCTCGCACTCGTGTTCGGGCGCCGGCTGGTTGCCAGGCTCACGAGCCCACGGCCCATCCCTTTGAGCTCGTTGTGCCACAGCAGATCGCCAGTCTCGGGATCGACTCGCCAAACCTCGCCGCTGTTCGTCGCGAAGAGCGAATCGCCGTCCCAGAGCACGGCGACGTAGTCGGACGAGCGGAGCTCCGTGCGCCAGACTTCGTCGCCCGTCCGCTCGTCGAGCGCAATGACGGAGGACCTGATTCCCACGAAAACGAGTACCTGCGGATCGCGTGGCATGGCTGGCTCCAGTGTGCGGTGGCTCGGTGGCTCGAATCAGTTGTGGTCACGACCGCGGCAACGCGAGCGGGGGCTGATCGTACTTCCAGTGCGACGCGCGCGAATATCCTTGCGCGAGCGAGCCAATCTCCTCAGCCTGGTTTGTACTCGCTCTGCCGCGGCGCTCGTTGAATTCAATTTACGGCGAGTGCGACTCCCACGACGCCGCTCAATGATGATGCTGGCCCGGGCCGTGTCGGAGTCGTCCCCACCGCCGGCGGAATCGTCACAATCATCGCGCCATGCTCGGCTCATTGGCGCAAGACTGTTCGCGTGCTCACCAAGAGGGCCCAGATGCGAATCCACACACTGTTCGTCGTCGCTGCGGTCGCTACGGTTCCCGCGCGCGCCGTGATCGCCCAATCCGCCGCCGACTCCGCCGGCATTCGCGCCACCGCGCACGACTACATCGACGGCTGGTACTCCGGCGACGCCGAGCGTATGGAGCGCGCCGTCCACTCGCATCTCGCCAAGCGGCTCGTCGCGACCGATCCCCAGGGTCATAGCCGACTCCTGGATCTCACCGCCGCGGAGCTCATCCAGTCCACGCACGCCGGCTACGGCAAGATCCCTCGCGACAAATGGCGCGACAGCGTGACGGTCCTCGACATCTACGGGAACGACGCCGTCGCCCGCATCGATGCCACGACCTGGGTCGACTTCCTTCAGCTCATCAAGTGGAACGGCACGTGGAAGATCGTCAACGTGATCTGGGAGAACCGACCGCAATCGCCGTGAGTCTCAGCCGATCCCCGACCGCAGCAAGGTGCGCAGCCGCGCGCTGTGCGCTCGGCTCGACCGAAGGCGCGTGCCGTCGGCGGTGACCACGACGTACTCGCCGTGCGTGAACGGTTCGATCTTCGTCACACGATCAAGGTTGACGATGGTCGATCGGTGAATGCGCAGGAAGCGCCGCGGGTCGAGCTTGGCCTCGAAGTCGCTGATCGGGCTTCGGAGCATGAAGGCGGCGCCGCGGACGTGCAGGCGCACGTAGTTGCCCGCGGCGTCGATCCAATCGATCTCGTCGGGTCGCACGAGCTGCGTGACGTCTCCACGGCTGACGGCGAAGCGTGTGGCCGGCGCGGGCGGACGCAGGGGCTGCCCCGCGGCCTTCGCTCCATCGCGCTGGTCGAGCTGTCGAGTCGCCCGCTCGAGGGCTTTCGCCAGTCGCGCGCGCGACACCGGCTTCTGCACGTAGTCCAGCGCGCTGGCCTCGAACGCCCGGATCGCATACTCGTCGAACGCGGTGACGAAGATGACGATCGGCTGCGCGTCCGCCGCGAGTGACTTCTCGAGCGCCTCGACCACGCCGAACCCGTCGAGCCCCGGCATCTTCACGTCGAGCAGGACGATGTCGGGCGTGAGCTCGAGGGTGGCCGCAATCGCGGCGCGCCCGTCGTCGCTCTCGCCCGCGAGCACCACGTCGTCGAATTCGGCGAGCAGGTCGACGAGCCGCTCGCGGGCCAGGCGCTCGTCATCGACGACGAGAACTCGACGCTTCATGTCGCCGCTGCCTCAGGGCGATACGGAATCGTGACGGTCACCGTCGTTCCCGAACCGTTCGATTCGATCGACAGCTCACCGTCGCGACCGTACATCGTCTCGAGGCGGCGGCGTGTGTTGCGGAGCCCGATGCCGCCGTTCGGCTTGGGTGCGCGTGGTTCAGGCGCGGTTCGACCATCGTCTTTCACTTCCACGCGCAAGCGCTCATTCCGAACGGTTGCGACGACGCTCAGCTTCCCCGCGCCGTTGTACTCGGCGAACCCGTGCTCGATCGCATTCTCGGCGATCGGCTGCAGAAGAAATCGCGGCACGCGCGCGCGGCGGGCTGCGTCGTCGGCGTCGACGTGTGTCGACAGTCCGTCGCCGAATCGGTGCCGCATGATGTCGAGGTACAGCTCGAGGTGCTCGAGCTCCGTCGCGAGCGTGACCTCATGGCCCGCTCCGCGCAGCGTGCGCTGCAGCAGCTCGCTCAGCTCGATCAGCATGTCTTCGGCGGCGCGCGGCTCGCGGCGGATCAATGCGAGGATGCTGTTGAGTGTGTTGAACAGAAAGTGCGGCTGGAGCTGCAGCGTGAGCGCGTCGAGCCGAGCGTCGGCCAGCTCGCGCCCAAGGCGTGACCGCTCCAACTGCTCGTGCCGCACACGACGGTAGAGCTCCCAGGCGTAGATGGCGAGTGCGATGCCGCCGAGGAAGAGCATCTCGGTAAAGACGTTCGCAGCGAGCATGCCCCTGAACGTGGTTCCGGGCGGCATGAGTCCGAGCCAATGCGCCAACGGGACCAGCGCGGCGTATTTGATGACGACGAATACCAGCGTTGCGGCGAACAGCAGCGGGATCGCCAGCGCCCGACGCGGATGGTCGAACACATAGCGGTGGATCATCCATACGTACGCGGGGGCGAAGGCGAAACAGGTGTACCAGTCGATCAGGCGGCTGGTCGCGAGCGGCGCCCACTGAATCGGCTGTCCTCGCTGCTGCAGAAAGAGGGCAGTCTGCAGAATCGACATGACGGCGAGTCCGGTCCAGATGCCGAACGCAATCGTCCAGTCGCGCGCGGTGTACCGATCCTGGTTCATGCGCCGATTATAGGGCTTGTGTGGGTCAAGTGCACAATTTCGAGTGACGATTTTGGCCAGGGCGGGGACGAAAGCCGGCTGCCACGATCGGGCCGTTCACGTAACAATGATTCGCCGCGCCCTCCCCCCGAGCCCGCCCGCATACGTAAGCCTACGTATACTCCCCCCAGCCGTCCAAGGCGTAGCGTCCCTCTGTGAAACACTCCCATCCCACGGACCACATGGCCGATCGAGTCGCTCTCCTTGGAGTCGGTGCCGCCCTCCCGCCCCAGATCCGATCGAGCGCTGAAGTCGAAGCGCTCATCGAGGAATGCAGCCCGAACTTCCGTCTCCGTCCGGGCACGCTGGCGTCGATCTCGGGCGTCGAGACCCGCCGCGTGGCGTGCCACGACGTCCAATGCTCGGATCTCGCGGCCTTCGCCGCGAGGCGTGCTCTCGATGTCGCCGGTGTAGGCGTCGATGATGTGGATCTCCTCATCTTCGCCTCGGCGGGCCAGGATCTGATCGAGCCGGCGACGGCCAACATCGTCCAGGAAAAGCTCGGCACGGCCTGCCAGGCATTCGACGTGAAGAACGCGTGTAATAGTTTCCTCAACGGATTGCAGCTCGCGGAATCGCTGATCCTGAGCGGCGCGTGCGAGCGGGCGGTGGTGACGTCGGGCGAAGTCTGCTCCCGCGCGATCTCGTGGCGCGTGCGCCACTTCGAGGACTTCAAGCGCAACTTTCCCGGCTACACGATGGGCGACGCTGGGGCCGCGGCCGTGCTCGGCCGATCGCGCGACGGGCGGGGCATCTTCTATCGGCGGTTCGTGACGATCAGCGACCACTGGCGCCTTGCGACCGTTCCGTGCGGCGGCTCGAGGCATCCGAGGGGCGAAGAATTCACCTACCTTCGCGCCGACGGCAAACGGCTCAAGCAGGCGTTCATCGACTTGGGGCCCGACCTCATCCCCACGATGATGCGCGAGGCCGGCGTCACGTTCTCCGACTTCAGCCGCATCCTGATCCACCAGGCGACGCTGCCGTACCTGCACGAGATGCTGGACATCACCGGCATTCCGCCCGAGCTGGTCGAGTTCACCGTGTCCGAGTTCGGCAACATGGCCTCGGCGTCGCTTCCCGTTGGCTACGTGCGCGCGCTGGAGCGGGGCGCGATGAGGCCCGGCGATCGTGTGATGTGGCTCGGGCTCGCCAGCGGCATCAGCGTCGGCATGGTGATGATCGATGTCTGACGCCATGTCATTCTGCAGATTCGCCGTGGTCGTCCCTTTCTACAACGAGGAGCATGGGATGCAGGCGACCCTCGACGCGCTCGCCGTGCAGAGCGACGTGGACTTCTCGCTCGTGCTCGTCGACAACGCGAGCACTGATCGGAGCGTCGAGGTGGCGAGACGTTTTGCGCGGGCCACGACGCAGCCGCATGCGGTGGTGATCGACGAGCCGCAAAAGGGAACCGGTGCCGCGGCCGACACGGGCTTCCGGCACGCGATCGCGCGCGGCGCGGCGTGGATCGCGCGCACCGACGCGGATTGCCTGCCGGATCGCGATTGGGTCAGCAACATCAAACGGGCGATGTGCGTCGACGGACTCGAATTCGTGGCCGGGAAGATCCGGCCACGGCAGGACGAGACGCCGATATCGCGCACCCAGCGCGCGATCCTCGCCACGATGATATGGGTCGCCGAGCACTACGGGCGGATTCATCGTCGCGGGCCGCAATTCAAGTATCCCTACTTCATGGCCGCGGGTAATAATCTCGCGATCACCGCGCGACTGTACGAGGCGAGCGGTGGATTCCCAAGGACGGCCATCGAGCAGATGCACGAGGACCGCGCCCTCTCGGAGACGGTGCGCACGCTCACGTCCCGCGCCGCCGTACGCCGCGAGATCGTCGTGTACAACTCGGCGCGGCGCGTGCGTGCCTACGGATACCTCAACACGCTGCGTTGGTATCGCAACCACGGATACCGGCCCGCCGTGGTGGACGTACGATGAAGGCGCGCTTGCACGACGCGATCGTGAACGTCGCGGCGCACCCGGTTGGCTGGCCGCTGGCCCGCGTTGCGCGACGTATCGGCGGCGTGCTGTGGATTCCGGGGCTGGGCCACGTCGTGAGCGAAGCGGAGCTCGGGC
>DATISA010000286.1:0-3329 GCA_035469245.1 Gemmatimonadaceae bacterium | reverse complement strand
ACTCGACGGCGAGAATGCCCTCCAGCGCGAACGCCGTCGCGATGCCGCGCGCGATCTCCTCGGCGCGGCTCGCGACGGCGTTGGACAACGGCGCCGGAAGGACCGACCAGGCGAGAATCTGCCGCTCGTGAAAGTTGAGCGCGGGCGGATACACGCGCACTTCGCCGCTCGGCCTGCGCGCCACCATCACCGACAGCTCCGCCGCAAGATCGAGTGCCTGCTCGGCGATCGAGCGCCGCTCACCGAGCGCCGTCCATGCACCGGGCGCCTCGTCCGCGGCCGCGACGCGCGCCTGGCTCCGGCCATCGTAGCCGCCGCGACATGTTTTCACGAACAGCGGGCCCATCGCGCGAGCGGCGGCCGCGAGTTCCTCGGCGTTCGTGACTTCGCGATACGCTCCGACGGGAAACCCGTGATCGGCGAGCCAACGCTTTTGCACGGCGCGATCCTGTACCACCTCGAGGATCGCCGCGCCGGGGCGGAGCGGCGCATGGCTCGCGGCAGCGGCGAGCGCGCCGGCGCCGATGTGCTCGATCTCGAGGGTAACGACGTCGCAGTGGCGCGCCAGCTCGGCGGCGGCCGCCGCGTCGTCGAAGCGCGCGGCCACCACGCGATCGGCGACGGCGCCCGCCGCGCACCCGGCGTCAGGGTCGAGCACGTGGACGTGATAGCCGAGCGTGCGCGCCGCCATTGCCGTCATGCGGCCCAACTGACCGCCGCCCAGAATACCGATGGTGGAACCCGGTGCTACGATCGCCATCAGCTTCGCGCCGGAATCGTGTTCTCCAGCACCTCGCGCGTGCGCTGCTCGCGCCAGGCGCGAAGCCGCGCTCGCACCTCGGGGCGGTTGATCGAGACGATCGACGTCGCGAGCAGCGCGGCGTTCAGGGCCCCAACTTCCCCAATGGCGAGCGTCCCCACGGGGACGCCCTTTGGCATTTGCACGATCGAGAGCAGCGAGTCGAGGCCGTTGAGCATCGTCGCGGGAATGGGGACGCCGAGCACCGGCAGCGTGGTCTTTGCCGCGACCATGCCGGGGAGATGCGCCGCGCCGCCCGCCGCGGCGATGATGACTTCGATGCCTCTAGACTCGGCCGTCGAGGCGTAGTGGAACATCCAGTCGGGCGTACGATGCGCCGACACGATCCTCGTCTCGTGCTGCACGCCCAGCTCGACGAGCAAGTCGATTGCTTGCTGCATGTACTTGAGATCCGACGTGCTGCCCATGATCACACCAACCCACGGATGCTCGTCGTTCGGCGAAGGCGGCTGGTTCGGCATGGCGCTGGTGTGGAGGGTGCTGCGGAAAATATAGACGTTAGTCGAAATCGGCTTGCCTTTGCTTCGAGCAGGAACGTCGGGGTCAGGGCCTGGTCTTGTCGACCACGACACGTCCGCCCTTCATCACCCACCTCACGCCGTTGACGACGGCATCGACGTCGGCGAGCGGGTCGCCTTCGACGGCGACGATGTCGGCGTAATACCCCGGCGCGATCCGCCCCAGGCTTTGCTCCATGCCGAGAATCGCGGCGCCGTTCACCGTCGCCGTCTCGAGCGCCTGCGCCGGCGTCATCCCGATCTTGGCGAACCACCCGAGCTCGCGCGTGTTCTGCCCGAACATGTGAAACACCGCGTCGGAACCCATGCCGAGCTTGACGCCGGCGCGAAAGGCGCGCCGAGCCGTCTCCATGTTGAGCAGCCGGAACGAGTCGAGACCCGCGGCCTGCGCGTCGGTGTACTGAAAGTCGCGACGGTACTCGGCGTAGTAGCGGTTGTGGTCGATCGTCGGGACGTAGAACGTGCCACGGCGCGCCATTTCAGCGAGCGTCGAGTCATCGAGGTCGACCGCGTGCTCGAGCGTCGTCGCGCCAGCGCGAACCGCGTCGCGGCCGCCGGCCGGACCATACGAGTGGATCGCGATCCGTTTGCCGAGTGTCTTGGCCGCGTCGACGGCGGCGCGCATCTCGTCGAGCGTGAAGGTCTCGTTGCCGCTCACGTCGGCGCCGGTGCCCGTAGAGCCGTACATCTTGATGTAGTCGGCGCCCGCGTCGGCCTGCTGCTTGACCGCGGCCGGGATTTGCGAGATGTCGAATATCCGTCCCCGTTGCGTCCGCGTGGTGTCCGTGTTGGGCCGGTAGGGCGGACGCGCGCGTTGTAGACCGTATCCCGCGACGAACATGCGGGGACCCACCCAGCCGGCGGAGTTGATCGAGTCGCGCAGGGCGATGTCCGTGTAGTTGGACGCGCCGAGATCGCGAACTGTCGTGACACCGGTCTGCAACGTGGCGAGCGCGTTGGCGCGCGCGAGTTGAACGGTCTGCTCTGGCGTGCGCTGGGGTTGCCGCCACGGGTTGGTGCCCGAGGCCGGGTCCCAGTAGTACGTCATGTGCGTGTGTACGTCGATGAGACCGGGAATCGCCGTGTAGCGGGTGAGGTCGATGACTCTGGCGCCGCTCGGCGGTGCTTCGGCGCTTCCGGAGACACGCGTGATCCGGTCGCTGTCCACCACGATCACCCCGTTGGGGATTACGCGACCGCTTCCGTCCACGACCGCGTGAAAGCGCAGCACCGTGGACTGTGCCACCGCCGAGGAGCCCGCGGCGAGGCAGAGCGCCGCGACGATCGTAATGGTTGATCGCATGCGACTAAGCTCGCCAGCGGGGGTCCGCGCGTCCAGCCAACCCCGCCTGCGACCGCCTGATTCGCGTCGTCATCGTCCAACGGTGACGCGACCGACCATCGACGCCCACGGATGCCACTTGGGACCTGCCGCGTACGCGCGAGTCTGATTCACGGCGCGGTACTCGAGTGAAATCGCGCGATATCTGACCTCCACTCCGAGATCGCCCGTTCCGACGAAAGGCTCATGTCCGACACGCGGACCACGCTGGAAGGTGTTCCCGTCGAGAAAGAGATTCCGCGCGATTGCCTGACCCGAAACGCCGGCCTCGATGGTGAAGCCGGCCGACGGCGACTCAGGGAGCCAGGGATGCGCGAGGTGCCACCCTGATCGGATCCGAAGGCCGGCGTCCGCCGCCGTGAGCACGTTGCCGAGCGACAGTCCGCCGGTCGGAATCACCTCGACGCCGACTGATGGGCCGCGCGCCGTCCAGGCGCGACGCTGCTGCTCGTAGCGGAGGATCGCGCCGGGCTCAAATGCGATCTGATGGCTCCAGTCGGTCGGCCGATTGAACTCCGGCGCGGCCTCGTGCGCGAGTCGTTGCGTGAACCGGGCGAGCGACGGCGGACCGGTGACGCCGAGCGTCAACGTGAACTCGTCGAGGCGGTCGACGGAAAGGGCGCGCGCGGACTGCGCGAGGTAGAGCCAA
>DATISA010000285.1:0-3283 GCA_035469245.1 Gemmatimonadaceae bacterium | reverse complement strand
CGGCGAGTTGATGACCGAGTCGTCACCGAGTCTCGCCGACCTCGATGGCGACGGCGTGCCCGACATCGTATTTGGCACCGGCGTCGATCGCGTGCGGCCAATCGGCCGGCATCTGCAGTTCACCGGCGAGCCCGCGGTGTCGGGTGAAGTCGTCGCCGTTTCAGGCGCGACGAACCGCATCCTCTGGCAGGTGCCCAATCCGCGTGACGCGTTCACGACGCCGCGCTTCGCGCGCTTGAACGGCGATGCAACGCCCGACGTCGTCATGGGCGGCCGCGAGGGCGTACTGACCGCGTACGACGGGAAAGACGGCAAGGTGCTGTGGCGCATTCTTGGCGAGGACATCGTGCAGTCGCCCTTCCCGTACTACTTCCTCACGCCTGCATTCATCGGCGACGTGAACGGCGACGGTATTACCGATCTGGTGGACACCTACGGCGGGAACGACACGAAAGAGCCCAACCAGCCGCGCGATCCCGGTTACGTGATGGTGATCTCCGGCGCCGACGGGAAGGTCATTGCCGCGCGCGCGGTCCCGGACGGCGCCGAGACGTATGCCTCGCCCGTCGTGTACCGGCGGCGAGACGGGTCGCAGTGGGTGATCTTCGGCACGGGCGGCGAGAGCAAAGGCGGCGCGGAGTTTCGCGCGCCAGTGGCATCGCTTGCCGACGATACGTTCACCTCGCGCGTCGAGCGACTCGTCGACCAAGGCAAGAAGGGCGTGATCGCCCCACCGACGCTCGCCGATCTGAATGGCGACGGCGAACTGGATATCGTCGTCAGCACGTTCGACGGGCGGCTGGTCGCCATCGACGGCGCGACGGGGAAGCCGATCTGGTCACACGACGATCCCTCGGAGGAGACCTATCACTCGGCGGCGGTGGTCCGGCTTGGCGCGGGCCGGCTTGGACTGTTCGTGTCGCGCGGCATCGGCGCGTTTCCCAAGTACGTGGGAACGGTGCACCGCCTGTATGATGCCAAGGATGGCCGGATACTCTACAGCTATCGCGATCCGAACTACCCGGGCGGTGCGCCGCTCGCGGTGGATCTCACCGGCGACGGCGTGGACGAGCCGATCTTTTTCTCGATCAAGTTTCCCGCCGCGCAAGGCGCCGCTGTGTACGTGCTCCACTTGCCGTCGCACAAGCTCGTGTCACACGAAGTGCCGGCGAATCTCTGGAGCACGCCGACGATCGCCGACGTTCGCGGGACCGGCAAGCTCGAGCTGGTCGCGCTGTCGTGGACAGCCGGACGCGAGGGCGGCACAATGGCGTACCCAAACGTCAATTGGCAGCTCAACCGGCTCGATCTCTCGGCCAGGACGCCAGCCGTGCGGAGCTGGGCGGCGTACATGGGCACGGCGGGCGACGGCCAATACCACGAGTCCAATGAGGCTCCTGTAAAGCGTGTCTCTCAAAGATCTGCGAGGTGACGAGATGAGCGGAGACGAGGCGCGGCCGGGGGGAGAGGGAAGGATCAGCCGGCGTGAGATGCTGGGGACGGTCGCCAAGTCCGCCGCGGCGGTGGTCGTGGCGCATCCGATCCTGCGAACGACGATCCTGCCGAGTGGCGGGTCGCTGCGCGGACGAGGAGGCTCGCTCGCGGCGGTGAACGGCGTCGCCGGTGTCGACCGCGTCGTCGTGCTGCCGGGCAAGACCTACCTTCGCGGGTGGGCAGGTTATGGCGAGCCACCGCGTCGTGGTGCGCGGCGACCGACTCCTGCCGACTCGACGCCGCCGGCGCCGACCGGGCCACCACCCAAAGTGACGTGGCGCAAACGGTCCGGCCCGGGGCGCGTCACGTTCGCCGATGCGGCCGCGCTCACGACCACGGCGACGTTCGGCGCGCCGGGCACGTACGTGCTGGAGCTGGCCGCGAACGACGGCCAGGCGACTGCGTCGTCCACGCTCACGGTCAGGGTGGAGACGCCGCCGCCCGAGCGACAGCTCGACGTCGTCCACATGCGCCGCTGGTCGGTCGACAGTCAGCTGTGGAACGACCGGTACCGGGCGCTGATCGTCAACTGGATCCCGCACTGCATCGAGCAGCTCGAGCGCACCGACTTGCCGACCGGCGGGTTGGACAACTTCATCGAAGCCGGCAAGAAGCTGCGCGGCGAACCGTTCGGTCAGCACAAGGGCTACGTGTTCGCGAACGCCTACGTGCACAACGCGGTCGAGTCGATGTGCATCGCGCTGATGCTCGATCCCAAAGGCGACGCCGAGATCGTGAATGCGCAGGATCACATGCGCGCCACGCTCGACCGGTGGATCCCGATCATCCTCGGCGCGCAGGAGCCGGACGGCTACATGCAGACCGCGTTCACGCTGCCCCGCGTGAGCAATGCCGGCGGCGATCGCGATGGCGGGTCGTTCAACCACTGGGAGCGACGGGCCGATCACGAGGGCTACACGGCGGGGTATTTTCTGGAGTCGGCCATCGCGCATTACATGATGACCAACAAGCAGGACGCCCGGCTTTACAACGCGGCCAAGAAGCTGGCCGACTGCTGGTACGACAACCTCGGCCCCGCGCCCAAAAAACAGTGGTACGACGGCCACGAGGAGATGGAGCAGGCGCTCGTGCGATTCGGTCGCTTCGTGAACGACAGCGAGGGTGCGGGGAAGGGGCAGAAGTACATCGACCTCGGCAAGTTCCTGCTGGACTGCCGCTACAACGCGGCGCGCAACGAGCGCGAACGATCGGAGTACGACCAGAGCCATCTGCCGGTCGTCGAGCAGTACGAGGCCGTTGGCCACGCCGTGCGCGCCGTGTACGCGTACTCCGCGATAGCCGACGTCGCGATGGAGACGCACGACGCTGACTACCGAAGCGCTGCGCGGTCGTTGTGGGACAACATCGTCAACCGGAAGTACTACATCACCGGCGGCGTGGGGAGCGGCGAGACCTCCGAGGGCTTCGGCCCCAACTACTCGCTTCGCAACAACGCCTACTGCGAGTCGTGCTCGAGCTGCGGTGAGATCTTCTTCCAGTGGAAGCTGGGTCTCACCTACCACGATGCGTCGTACGCCGATCTGTACGAGGAGACGATGTACAACGCGCTCCTCGGCGGCCTCGCGCTCGACGGAAAGACGTACTACTACCCCAATCCGCTCGACGCGCGCACGCTCCGCACGGCCTGGCACAGCGTCCCGTGCTGCGTGGGCAACATTCCGCGAACGTTGCTCTCGATGCCCTCGTGGATGTACTCCAAGGGGCCCGACGGCGTCTATGTCAATCTCTTCGTCGGTAGCACGGTCAAGCTCGACAACATTCGCGGCAC
>DATISA010000284.1:0-8029 GCA_035469245.1 Gemmatimonadaceae bacterium | reverse complement strand
CGTGCGGGCGTAATTCAGTTGGTAGAATGCCAGCTTCCCAAGCTGGACGTCGTGGGTTCGAGTCCCATCGCCCGCTCTGGCGGTTTTCATAGGAGAAAGTGAAGTCCCGGGGCGCGAATGTGCCCCGGGCTTTTTCGTCTGGGGTACAATTGCGGGGTACATTCTGCACGCGAACCTCCGATTCGCGCGCTGTAGGGCAGGCGGACAATCGCCTTCCATGGACGCCCTCCGATCTTGTGCCGCGCTCTGCCGTCGTCAGATACCCGACGGGCTTTTCGGCGATGACGCACGAAGACATCGAGCGGCTTTCAAATCGGGGCGAGCAGCTAACCCGCTTGCTCATGGCGCGCTACCTGTCGGCGGTCTGACGATCGCGCATCTGGCACGGTCAAGTGAAAAGAGCCTGCGGGTATCTCGCGTTGGAGGAAAGAGCGTGAGCGTTCGCAAGGCCGGCTGTCAGAGCAGGGGAGTTCCTCAAGCTGTGCGGCGACGGCGAGGACAAGAAGTTTCACCTGAGCACGAGCGCGGGGCTGCGCGGAGGCTGGACGGTCGGCGCCGGCGTGTACTGGGAGACCTTCGGCTTCGACAGCGCGTTGTACGCCGGGTATCGCCTGTTGTCGCCGGCCGGCGACACGCTGCGCTTCGTCGGCGCACCGCGCATCCCGAATCGCGACTACGTGGCGACGGTGGGGACGCCGCAGTGGTCCGAGCTCGACCTCAATCTCCTGTACGTAGGCAGGACGAGAACTTCTTCGAGTGGGCGCAGGCGAACATCGACTATGTGTCGTTGACGGCGCACCTGCGGCCGACGGCAAAGATTCGGGTCGAAGGCGATCTCCAATATCAGGACTATTGGCGCCGCACGGACCACACGTTGGCCGGCCGCAACGTGATTCCGCGGCTCAAGCTCCAATACCAACTGTCGCGATCTTCGTGCGCCTGGTCGGCGAGTACGATCTGGCCGAGCACGACGACCTGCGCGACGAGACGCGGACGTTCTATCCCTTGATCATCGACGGCCAGCTCGCGGGCGCGACGCGCAGCCGATCGCTTCACGGCGACTATCTGTTCTCCTATCAACCCAACCCGGGCACGGTGCTGTTTCTCGCGTATGGGAGCGTGGCGGATGGGGTGCCGGATCCGACGCAGCGATTCACCTGGGAGCCGCTCCGGCGGGCATCGGACTATGTATTCGTGAGATACCTGTTCCGGATGTAGGACGCGAGAGTTTATTGAGAGCGTTCAGTCCAACCGGAGCGTGATCACGGGATCGAGGAGCGCCGCGCGGCGGGCCGGAATCCACGCTGCCACCGCGGCCACGATGGCAAGCAGCGCCATGGCGAGCACGAGGAACCGCGGGTCGCCGCTCGACGTGTCATAGAGCATGGCCGTCAGGCTGCGGCGCAGCATCCAGAAGACGAGCAGGCCGATGACCGAACCGGCGCTCACCGAGACCAGGCAGCGTCGCACCACCGCCAGCGCGACCGAGGCGCGAGGGGCGCCAAGGGAGAGGCGGATCCCGATCTCACGAGTGCGCTGCTGTACCACGGCGGCGATCACGCCGTAGATACCCACGGCGGCGAGCAGCAGCGCGGACAGCGCGAACGTGGCGATGAGCAATGTTCGAAAGCGCGGACCGGCGACGCTGCGGTTCAGCACCGCCGACAGCGGCTCGATCTCGGGCGTGAGCTGTGGATCTTCGGATGCGACTCGCTCGCGCAGCGCGCTCGCGATCTTGGACGGATCGCCGCGTACGAGCAGCAGCGACCTTCCAAACGCCATTTGCGTCCGGGGCACGAGGACCGTCGGCTTGGCTGGTCGATCGAGTCCCATCTCGTGCATGTCGCGAGAGACGCCGATCACCGCGGCCTCGACCCGGAATTTCGGTGGCATCAGCCATCGATCTTTGTGGTGGCCGACGCGGATGGTGCGGCCGATCGGCGACTCGCTCTTCCAGAAGCGCTTTGCGAATGCTTCGTTGACGATCGCCACCGGCTCGCTGCCGTCGATGTCGGCCGCTCCAAAGTCGCGGCCGGCGAGCAGCGGCACGCCGAGCGTGGCGAGGTAGGCCGGCGAAACGAAGCGGAGCTCCACGGCGCCGGTTCCGCGCTCCGGATGCTCGCGAGTGTCGACGGGAATGTTCATGCCGCGCTCGAGCGGCAGGCTTGGCGCCAGTGCTGCCTGCTCGACGCCCGGGACGGTGCGAACGCGCTCGACCAGGTCAGCGAGGAGCTGGTCCGTCCTCGCCGAGTCGTATCCAGCCGGGAGGCGCCCCAACTTGATCGCCGTCACGCGGTCGGCGTCGAAGCCCGGGTCGACGCGGGTCAATCGCGCAAAGCTCGCCGTGAGCAACGTGGCGCCGGCGAGCAGCACGACAGCCGACGCGGTCTCGATGAAGACCAGCGTCTCGCGCGTACGCGTGCCGCCGCCCGTCGCACTCCGAGCGCTGCTGAGGATTCCAGAATGGAGCCGCAAACGGAACGAGGGGACGGCCGCGGCCAGGCCAAATACGAGTCCTGTGATGACGGAGATCGCGACGGCGTACGTGAGCACGCGGCCGTCGAGCGCGGGAGACATGCCGACCGGCAGCACCGACGGCGCAGTCGCCAGGAAGCTCCGGACCGCGAGCATGCCGAGCGTGACGCCGAGTGCCGCCGAAACGGCGGCGAGGACCGTACCTTCCGTGAGCAATTGCTGAAGAATGCGCCCCGGGCTCGCGCCGATCGACGCCCGCACGGCGATCTCGCGCTGCCGCGCCGAGGCGCGCACGAGCAACAGGGCGGCTGTGTTCGCGCAGGCGATGAGCAGGAGCAGCGACACCGCGCCGAAGAGCACGAGCAGGGTACGCTGGGTATCGCCGACCTGGACGTCCCGATTGCTGAACAGCTTGAACCCTTCGCGCGGCGCGGCGAGGTTCGGATACGTCGCATGGAACGACTGGCTCAGGGCTGCGACGTCGGCATCACGCGCCGCGTCGGTGATCCCGTGACGCACGCGAGCGATCGCCCCGGTGTTGTGTCCCTCATCGGCCGGGTCGGCCTTCACCGGCTCCGGAACGAGGTAGCCGATGTCTGCCGGCGACGGAGGAAACTGAAAGCTCGACGGCATCACACCGACGACGGTTTTCGGTTCGCCGTCGAGCAAGATTCGACGTCCGATGATCTTCGGGTCGGCACCGAAGCGGATGCGCCAGGTAGCGTCGCCGAGGATCACGATCGGCGCGTCGCCGAGCGCAAGCTCGGTCGAATCGAAGGCGCGTCCGAGCAGGGGACTGAAGCCCATGGTCCGGAAGAAGTCACCGTTGACGGCCAGCCCGCGCACCGGAGTTGCCGCGTTGCCGTCGCCCAGCTGCGCCTCCTGCGGCGAGTACTCGGCGACCGCGGCGAAGGCACGGTTGTGTTGGCGTACGAACTCGTATTGGAACGCGCTCAAGGCCGCGATGTCGTCGCCCGACTTCCATTGCCAGCCGAGGTAGGTGAAATCCGATGGCTGAGGAATGGGTAACGGCCGAAGCAGAACCGCGTCGACGACGCTGAAGATCGCCGTGCTGGCGCCGATGCCGAGGGCCATCGTGAGCAGAGTCGCGACGGCGAAGGACGGAGCGCGACGCAGCCCGCGGAAGGCAAAGCGCACGTCCGACGCGACGTTTTCCATGAGCCGTGCGCGGTGCGCTTCGCGGGCGTCTTCGCGCGCCGCCTCGGCGCTGCCAAAGGCAATTCGGGCTTGGCGCGCGGCGACATCGGGCGGCATGCCGCGATCGATATTCCGTTTCGCCGCCATCTCGAGATGAAAGTCCATCTCGCGCTTCATCTCGCGTTCGAGTGCGTCGTCGCGCCGAAGCGTTCCACGAATTCGCGACCACCAGGTTCGGAGACTCATGCGTCCGCTCCGCCGAGGATGAGATTGACGCCGCGCGAGAGCTTCTCCCACTGGGTGCGCTCGGCGGCGAGCTCCTTCCGTCCGAGGCGCGTGAGGCTGTAGTAGCGGGCCGTCCGGTTGTTCTCGGTCGTCCGCCACTCCGACGAGACCCATCCGCGGGCGACGAGTCGGTAGAGGGCGGGGTAGAGCGAGCCCTGATTGATGCTCAAGAACCCGTTCGACCGGCGCTCGATGCGCTCGGTGATGCCCCACCCGTGCATGGGTTCGTGTTGGAGCACCTCGAGCACGACCATCTCGAGCGTGCCTTTGATGACTTCGCCGCCGCGGCTGTCGGCCATGGAATGCCTCCTGGCAACAGGAATGCGGCGCTCCTTTCGTTTTGTCAAGGGAAGGACAGCGCCCGGCCTCGTCCTTGCGTCCAGTCGGCCTGCGCTCCTGTCGAGAACGTTTCGTTTGTTGCGCCGCGGCTTTTCTGCTTTACGCAGTGGGACGTGGCGATTTCGAGTCGCCACCGAAGCGCTTGCACGTGCGGCACTTGTGTCGCTGGCCAGACGCGCGCGTTCGTGGACCCTCTCTCTCTACGCTCTCGTGCACCCGTTGGCCTCGTGGGTTACAGGTGAGCGCTCGAGGACCTACTCCGCTCGCAACGCGATCACCGGATCGACGCGCGACGCTCGCAGACTTGGAAACCAGCTGGCCAACACGGCCGTCACGCCAAGCACGACGATGATGGCGGCGTATGTAACTGGATCGCTCGGCGTCAGATCGAACAAGAACGTGCGCAGTAGGCGTGCTCCAGCGAACGCACCCGCGAGGCCGATGACGACGCCCACGGCGACGAGCGCGAGCGCCTCGCCGATTACGAGCCGCTGCACGCGCGCGCTCTCGGCGCCAAGCGCGATGCGGATGCCGATTTCGCGCGTGCGCGCCGTCACCGCGAACGAGAGGGCGCCGTAGATGCCGATGGCGGCGAGCAGCAGCGCGGCAAGCGCGAACGCCGTGAGCAGCATGGCGTGGAAGCGATTCTGGGCGGTCGCGAAGCGTGCGCGCTGTGTCATCGTCTGCATCTCGAACCTCGGCAGCTGTGGCGCTACATCACGCACCGCGCGACGGAGCTCGTTCCCGATCGCTGTCGAGTTTCTCGTCGTGCGCACGAACACGTTCATTCGCCCCTGCGGGAACTGCGCGCTCGATACGTAGGTCGTCGGGCCCGGTGCGGAGTCCGGCATTTGGCGCACGTCACCCACGATCCCGATCACCTCTGCGTCCTTGAGGCGCCTTCCGACCGAAATGCGCTTGCCGATCGGCTCGTCGGCGCCAAAGAACGTCTTCGCGGCGCTTTCGTTGAGCAGGGCCACGCTCGGGCCGCCGGGACCATCAGTTGGCAAGAATGGCCGCCCTCGCACCACGGGCACATGCATGACAGAAAACCAATTGGGCGTTACGATATCTACTCCCGTGACCTTCGCGTAGAGGTTGTCCGGCACCGGCATGTCGGATCGCACGAGTGCCACCCGCATGCAGCTGGGCTCCATCGGCACACAGCTATCAAGCGCCGCGTCGGCGACGCCGGGAACGGCACGAACGCGATCCAATACCTGTGAATAGAGTCCTGGTATCGAGTCGCGGGCGATCGAGCCGGGCGGCGGCTCGACGCCAAAGGTGAGCAGGTTGGACGTGTCGAAGCCGACGTTGACCGAGAGCAGCTTGGCCAAGCTGCGCACCATGAGTCCCGATCCGACAAGCAGCACGAGGGCCAACGCGATCTCGGTGATGACGAGGGCCCGGCGCCCCACGCCCGCGCCAGCGGCCGTTCGATCGCCCTTGAGGGCATCGTTCAGCGATGCGCGGCTCGACCCGAGCGCCGGGATGAGGCCGAAGAGGAGACCGACAATGAGCGATGTGGCCAGGGCAAATGCGAGCACGCGCCAGTCGAGGGCGATGGACGAGAACGCCACGGCGCCGATCGTCGCGGCATCGAGCCTGCCGCGGAACACCGTTGCCGGATCGACGGAGGCAAGGACATGCGCGCCGAGCCACGCGACGCCAGCGGCAACGACGCCGCCGAGCAGCGCGAGCATGAGGCTTTCCACGAGCAAGAGCCGCACGAGTCGGCCGCGGCCCGCACCGATGGCGACGCGCACCGCGATCTCGCGCCGCCGAGCACTGGCGCGGCCAAGCAAGAGATTGGCCACGTTGACGCACGCGATGGCGAGCACCAACCAGGCCGCACCGAACAACACTAGCAACGACCGCTTGACGAGAGGGTCGATCCGCAGCGCGTCGAGTGGCGACGCGCGCACTTGCCATTTGAGTTTGCCCATCAGGTTTGGAAACTCGTTCGCCGCTCGTCCGCCAAGCCTCGACATCTCGTCCGTAGCCTGCAATTCGGTGATGCCTCTGGCGCGGCGAGCAACGATCGACAGCAGGGACGTTCCCGGTCGGCGTAGGTCTGCGGCCACGGTCGTGACCGGAAGGAATACATCCGCCTCACCCGACAGCCCGCGAAATTCGCGCGGAGCCACGCCGATGATCGTCCACGGCTCTCGATCGATGTCGATGACGCGCCCGATGGCCGACGGGTCGGCGTTGAACCGGCGCTGCCAAAGCCCGTACGAGATGATCACCTCGTGCGGCCCGCCGACCTGCGCGTCAAGTGCGCGGTCGAAGTCTCGTCCGCGTTCGGGCGCGAGGCCCAGCGTGCGCAAATACGAGGCGCTGACGTATTCACCGCCAACGCGCTCGACGTCGCCGCTGGTCAACGTCGCAGGCGTCCAAGAATAGGCCGCGAGATCATTGAAACTGCGTTGCGCATCGCGCACCGCAGTGTAGGTCGGATATGCGAAGCCGGGCGTTAGCGCCGGATGTCCACCCTCGGCGGGAAGGATCAGGGACACCTTCATCAGCTCGTCCGGGCGCGCGTAGGGAAGCGGCCGCAAGATGAGCGCGTTCACCGCGCTGAAGATCGCCGTCGTGACACCCACGCCGATCGCCAGCGTTAGCACGGCGACGGCGGTGAAGGCCGGGTGACGCGCGAGACCGCGCGCGGCATACCGGACGTCCTGCATCACGCTCTCGCAAAACTCGACGACGCGCATGCGGCGCTCCCGCCGATCGGTGTTGGCATGGAGTTGCTGGCGAACCTCATCCAGCGGCGCGCCCAACCGCCGAATCGCCTCGGTGCGCGCATCGTCCGGGGACGTCCCGCGCGCGATCAGATGATCGACTCGGCTGGCGATGAGCGTCTCGAGCTCGTCGTCGGCATCGTGCTTCATCGTAGCTCGCGTCCGAATCGGAAAGCGTAGCAGCCGGCGTACGCCAGGGCGAATCTCGAAGCGCATGCCTCTCACCCTCGGGATTGGGAGGTCTTGGCGGAGAGGATCGAGACGACGGCGCCGAGGTGGTCGACGAGCCGCGCGGCTTCGGTGCGGAGGTACTCGCGCCCCGCAGCCGTGATGCGATAGTACTTCGCGCGCCGTCCATTCTCGGTAACGCCCCATTCGCCGGCGATGTACCGGCGGTCCTCCAAGCGATGAAGCGCCTGGAGCAACGCCGCATCGTCGATCTGCACGCGCCCGTCGGACCGCTCTTCGATCCAGCTCGTAATCTCGAAGGCGTGCATCGGCGACCACGACACAGTCTTGAGCACGAGCGGGTCCAGCGTCCCACGAAGCATTGCCATGGCGTCCTCCTCGTATCTAAGGGTAGATACGAGGAGGAAGAAGAAAACGCAAGGCGCTGCGAATGGAAGACCAGTCCGCGGCTAGTCCTTCGAGAAGTACGTCACCCAGAACGCCGCCTTGGGCAGCGGCACCTCGATGGTAATCGCCGGCGATCTATCGATACCGCACCGCTGAGTCGGAGCGGAGGCGCCGCCCATATTGGACGAGCAGCGATGCGCTGAGTCGAGTCGAGCGCGTCTGATTGATGACCACCGTATCGTCGCCGGGGCGGGGCGTCATCATGAGCCAGTGTCGGCCGAGGTCGAAGCACGACGAGCGAGACAGCGCCGGCCGCGGCAGTGCCAAGACCAACCAGGGTGTAGCGACAATGCCTCGTCGTCATCGCCATTCACGGTGCGATCGGCGACGCAATCACTCCGCGCGCACGGCAACCGCAGGGTCGATCATTGTTGCACGCAGCATCGGCG
>DATISA010000283.1:0-5227 GCA_035469245.1 Gemmatimonadaceae bacterium | reverse complement strand
GGGGGAGATCGCGTGGCAGGTCCCGCACGGCGAGACGCCGGACGCGGTTCGCAATCACGAAGCACTCAAGGGAATGACGATTCCGCGCACGGGGCAGCCGGGATTCATCGTCGGCACGCTCGTCACGAAGACGCTCGTCATTGCCGGAGACGCGCAAGTGACGACGCTTCCCACGCGACCGCGCGGCGCGATGCTGCGCGCCTACGACAAGGCGACCGGCGCCGAAGTGGGATCGGTGCTGCTCCCCGCGCCGGTGAGTTCGTCACCGATGACGTACGCCGTGAATGGCGTGCAGTACATCGTCGTGGCGGTGAGCGGCGGGCCGTACTCGGGCGAATACATCTCGCTGCGTCTGCCCGATGCCGGAGCGCGTTGACCCATGATCAGACGAGCCATTTCGCGCCGGTTCGGCGCCTGGATCTTCCTCGCGACGGTTCCCGTGGTGGTGATCGATCGCGAATCACACGTTCCACCGCGCGCGCCTGCCTCGCGAACGGTATGGGACAGTGTGTACTCCGCCGCGCAGGCCGGGCGCGGCGAAACGGCGTACGCAAAGTCGTGCGCCCGCTGTCACGGCGCCTCGCTCACCGGCGGCGACGAGTCGCCGCCGCTCACCGGGGGAGGCTTTTTAGGAAACTGGAACGGCCTTCCACTCAGCGAACTCGAGACGAGGATTCGGACGACGATGCCGAGTGACAGCGTGGGGATTTACGGCCGGCAGCTCGTGATCGACGTCATCGCGCACATGCTCAGGGCCAACGGATTCCCGGCAGGCGCCGCCGAACTGCCGGCCGACGCCGATTCGCTCAAGGCAATCGTGATCCAGGCGAGCAGGCCCGGGCCGTAGAGAATCGAGTAGTTCCGCGGGCTGCCGGCTTGGGCGTGTCCTCTCGATCCCAGCTCGCGAGTTCGTGGCCCGCGCAGGTCCTTCCAATCGAATCAGCACTCTCGAGAATTGTGATCCTTAGCCGCACACCTGTCGGCCTCGCTCTCACCACCACCGTCGCCGTCGCCCTCGCCTGCGCGCGGACTTCCAGGCCACCCTACATCCGGCCCGCGGGCACCAGGAACGGGCTCGCCATCTGGATCGTCGACGGATCGCTCATCCGCGACAGTCTCGACATCGAGTTCTCCAACTTCGGCCAGCACTTCGCGTTCGATTTCATCCCTCGCAACGAGTTGTGGATCGACCGCGAGGCCGCACCCGACGAGCAAGCCTTCTTTGTCGATCACCTGGAGCTCGAGCGGTCCCTCATGCAGCGCGGCGTTCCGTACGACTCAGCCCTCGAGATCGCAGATCAGCGCGAGATGGCCGAGCGCGCCGCTACCGGCGACGCCGCAAAGGTCCATGGAGAAGACGGGATGCCGGACCCCACCAAGGTCCACCTCTGGCGATGGAGGACCCTCGCGTCGGGCGTCACCGTCTGGGTGGTCGACGGACGCCTGGTGCGCAGCGCGTTCGATCCCGACTTCACCGAGGGTGGACACGACCATGTGTACGAATTCGTCCCGCCCGATGAGGTGTGGATCGACAACGACCTCGTCACCGACGAGCGCCCGTTCGTCCTGTACCACGAGTTGCACGAGCGCAATCTCATGGTGAACGCGTGGACATACGACTCCGCGCACGCCGACGCCGATCGGCACGAGCTGTACTATCGCCACCACCCGAACGAGCTCCACTCCGCGTTGGAGCAAGAAGGCTGGCAGTAGGCCGGTTCATGCCGGCGGCCCGCAAACCGCTCACCCCGGCCCGGTCTTCATGTCCGCCGAGGTCTTGGCGCTGAACTGCAGGTTGAAGTTGTTGGGCGTCCGCGTATGAAAACTCTTATACGTCGCGGTGTGGATGTCACGCTCCGCCGGCGGCGACGAGGCGATGGCGCCGGTGTCGACTTGCGCCTGCAGCCCGCGCTTGCAGAGCTCCGCGGCCACGACGTCCGGATCGAATGGCGTGATCCCAAAGGAGATGTGGTCCATGCTCGCGCTCCGCGCCGGCGGCATGGCGAACGTCGGTGAGAGCGCGTTGCCGCCGCGAATGAGCAGCCCGCCGATCTCGGGTGAGATCACCGTCTCGTTCTGGCTCCCTTCGTCGCCGAGCCCTTTCCAGCCGAGCAGAGCCTCGTAGAACGCGACCGTCTCCTTGTAGCTGGTACAGCGGTAGGAGATGTGGTCGAGGTACACGGTCTTCCATCCCGTCGGCTCGAACGGCAACTCGACGTTGAGCTTTCCGTTCGCCGGCGTCCGCCGGCGATTCTTCCTGTTGCCGTTGCTGACTTGGACGTCCATGCCGTCCGGATCCTTCACGTGGAAGCTGCGATAATCGTCGCCGCTGTGATCGGCCACGGGATCGAGACCGCGCGCCTTGAGCGCCGCCTCCACCTTCTTTGTATCCCACGGCTCGATGCCCCAGCAGAATCCATCCCACACGACGCCGGCGTTCTGGATGAGCGGCGTGCGCGGCGTCGTGCACGCCGCCATGTGGCTCGTGTCCTCGCGCGGCCCCCGTCCGCGCCCGCTGCTGTCGGCGCCACCAAACCGCCCTGCTCCACCGCCTCGACCGCCGCCCGCACTGTCGCCCGCCGCTCCGCCGCGCCGTCCGCCGCCGCCGAAACCTCCGCGACCGCCGCCGCGATTCACGTAGCCGCCGCGAATCCTCACGCCGCCCAGATCGCCGATGTCCATGTAGATCTCTTTGCCGTCGTTGCTTCGAACCTTCCACCCGAGAAATGCCGCGTAGAATGCGGCTTCTCGCTCGGCGTCGGTGGCCTGCATGCTGAAGTGATCGAGCAGGACAGTCCTCCAGCCCGTTGGGTCGAACGGCGGCTTGAACGGCGTGTGGTTGCACGCCGCGGTCGTGTCGCGGTCACGGCCGGCGCACTGGCCCTGTCCAAACGCGCGCGCGAGCGGCATGCCCACGGCGGCGACGCCGAGTGCCTGGAGGAGCTGACGGCGGGAAATGGTCCCGTGATCGTAGGCGGTGAAGAGTCGTGACAAATCGCTCACAAAGGCTCCGGCGAGTCGGCGGGTGGTGTGAGACTCCAGCGGGTCGGCGGAGACTATGCGCAGGAACGGCCTCCTCGGCAAGACGGCGTACTTCGAAAGGCGGGCGCTAACGGCGGAGGTGCCGAACTACGGAGATGCCGAACTACGGAGGTGCCAAAGTGCGAAGGTGCCAAACGGCGTGAAGGGCGTGAATGCCAAACGGCGGAAGGAGCGACGATGCCCAACGGCGCGGAACAGCGGGTTCGCAGTTTCCCGCTCCTCGGCAGTTTCGCTCTTCACGCCGTTAGGCATTCTCGCTCTTCGGCACTTCCGCCTTTAGGCATTTGCGACGTTTGGCATTTCCGGCGTTAGCGCCCGCAGTTCGCAGTCCGCCCTCTCGGTATGCCAGTGGGGCCGTTCCGAACTCCGCTCGGAACCCGCGATTGAACGTCGACACGTCGTTGAACCCCGCGTCGAGCGCGACGTCGATCACTCTCGCCTTGTCCGTCAGGAGGCGCGCCGCGGCGTGCCGGAGTCGCGTCCGAAGGATGAACTGGTGCGGTGTGACGCCGGCGAGCTGTTCGAAAGTTCTCAAATAGTGGAAAGGGCTCTGCCCCGCGTCCGCCGCGAGCTGCGCGAGCGTGAGGCGAGTCTCCGGGCTGCGCTCGATCCTCCGCACGCTCTCGGTCACGCGCGCCACTGCGGCGCTCAACGGCGCTCGCGGCGGCGTGGATACGCCCGCGTCGAGGCGCACCGCGGTCGCGGCGAGCTCGATGGCGAGTTCCTCCCACGCGACGTCCCGCACGCCTCCGACGCCAACCGTGGCGCGCGAGACGAGCGACGACAGGTCGCGAACGGGCGGAAGTCTGGCGCCGCGAAAATGGCGCTCGTTGCGAGGCACTCCGGCGTCCGCGGCGAGCCGATCGAAGTACTCGGTCGAGAAGTGGAACGCGACACAGCGATCACCAGGAGCGTGCTCGTGGCCGCACTCGAAGGGATCGCCGGAGTTGCCCAGGAGAAGCGAGCCAGGCGTCAGCATCACTCGACCGCGCCCCGATCGATACTGAAACGTCCCGGCGAGGACGACGGCGACCGACGTGCGCGTGTGTTGTTCCTCGAACGACCGATCGCCCGGGCCCGACGTGCAGATCACGTCCGCCACGGCCCAGCCCTCGCCGCCGGCGATCCGCCTGTCGCGCTGCCCGCCCGGCGCGCCACGCACGACTCGATCGCGCAGCGACCGCTCGAGGTCGGCCGCAATTTTTCCCAAGACGCCGCGTTGGGAGCCTCGTAGCATGCGAGAAACCTAATCCGCGAGGGTACCATGGCTACATCCACGACCGTGTCCGCAACGCCCAACGCGCCCGTGGCGGGCACCCGGCTTCTCGCGCGAATTCTCGACGAGGGGTACGGACCGGGCGCCTGGCACGGCAACGACCTCAAGGCCGCGGTGGCCGACGTGTCCGAGCGATCGGCCTTCTGGAGACCCGGCCCCGGCCGCCACAACATCGCCGAGATCGCGCTGCACCACGCGTATTGCGTGCAGGGAGTCATCACGCGATTGACCGGAACGAAGCCGCGACCCTTCGTGCTAGAGGGCAGCGACTGGTTCGAGTTGCCCAATGACACGCTCTCGTGGGCAAAGGTCGCCGACGAGCTGGCCTCGCAACAGGAGCAACTCGCCAAAGCGGTCGCGAACGTCGCGTCCGGCCGCCGTCGTTCGCCGCTCGAAGAAAAGGACCAGCTCGACCTGATCCTTGGCGTAACGTGCCACGCGATTTATCATGCCGGCCAGATCCAGCTCATCAAAGTCCTCGAGCAAACCAGTTGACGTCGTCGATCACCACGCGGGAGGTGATTCGGAGGCGCCTCGCCGGCCAGCATCTCACGGCGGCGGGGCTGCCCGGCGTGGTGGACGTGGTGCGATCCCTCGGCGCCGTCCAGGCGCAGGACTACGCCGGCGCAAAATGGGCGATCGCGCAACGCGCGCGCGACGCGACCGACGCCGTCGTCGAGCGACTGTTCAACGACGGACGGATTCTCCGCACCCACGTCCTGCGTCCCACGTGGCACTTCGTATTACCCGAGGACATCCGGTGGATGCGGCGTACGTCGATGCGCTGACGCGCAATGGCATGCGGAGTTGCCCGCCGGTTGGACGCTGGCCGATCCGGCCGCGTTGAAAAAAGCCTCTACTCGCCGCCGCTCTCCCGGAGAATCGCGTGCAGGCGCTGGTGCCGCGTGC
>DATISA010000282.1:0-11969 GCA_035469245.1 Gemmatimonadaceae bacterium | reverse complement strand
GTCCGGAACCGACCACGCGCGCGGGATCGGCTGGCGGGACGTCGAGGTCGTGACGCTCGACGACGGATCGCCGGTTCTGCGCTTCCACGGCCGCGCCGCGGAGCGACTTGCCGAGCTCGGCGCGGCGGGGGTGTCGGTGTCTCTGACGCATAGCGCATCGACCGCTGTCGCGGTCGTCGTGATCGAACGCTAAGCGATTCATTTTGCGCGGCCTACACGTGCCGCTGGAATCCCGATATATTCCCTCGGCAATGAGTTTAGCCATCAAGCTCGGCCGCACTATCGCGCCGTTCGTTCTGGTCGGGCTTCCGATCGCCGGTCCGCTGTTGGGCCAGGAAGATCATCCGGTCCAGCGCGTCGCGAACATCGTGAGCGTGGCCGTCGAGGAATATCGAAAGGGCGTCGACGAGCACGGTCGCCTGATTTCGCAGGACGAGTACGACGAGGCCGCGGGCTTTTTGGCCGACGCCCGGGCCGCGAGCGTTCGCCTGTCCGGCGATCGTGCGCCTGCGCGCGCCCTTCTCGATTCGATCATAGTGGCCGTCGGCGCCAAACGGCCGCCGTCGGCGCTGGCGGCGCTCAACCAGCGGTTCGCGATCGCGCTCGGCGCTGATGCCGCACTGGAACTGCCGACCAAGCCGCTCGACGTGGCGGCGGGCGAGCGGATCTACCAGTCACAGTGCGCGAGCTGCCACGGAACGCGTGGTCTGGGCGACGGCCCATCCGCGGCGACGCTGAATCCGAAGCCGCCGGCGCTGGCCAACGACTCCGTCATGCGCGACGTCACGCCGGCGACGATGTTCCGCAAGATCTCGGTCGGGGTGAGCTCGACGGCCATGGTGGCGTTCGCCTCCAAGCTCTCGGCCGATGACCGCTGGAACATCGTGATGTACCTCGGGACGCTTCGGCGGACGCCGGGCCAGGTTGCCGAGGGCGAAGGTCTGTACGCGCAGGGCTGCGTCGAATGCCACGGCGCCACAGGCCTCGGTGACGGCACGCTCGAGCGAACGCTCAGCAAAGTGCCGCCGGAGCTGGGGTCGTTGGCCTGGCAAGTGGAGCGGTCGGATGCGCAGCTCGCCGCGGCGGTGCGAGCTGGGCTTCCCGGAACGCCAATGCCCCCGGCCACGAACCTGTCGCCGGACCAGGTGCGCAGCGTCGTCGCTTACATCCGCTCGCTTCCCACGAAAGACTTCGCGGTCGCCGCGTCGCAGTCTCAGCGAAGGACCGGTTCGGCCGACGCGGCGGCGAACACTTCGCTCTCGCTCCTGGACCAGTCGCTGACGGCGGCCCGCAACGGGCGGGCGAGCGAAGCGTACGATCGCGCGTTCGACGCCTATGTGGCGTTCGAACCCATCGAGACGCCGGCGCGGGCGCGCGACCCCGGCGTGGTTGCATCGATGGAAAAGCTTTTCGCCGAGTTCAAGGGTGCCGTGCGCGCGAACGATCTGCGCGGAGCCGAGCGTGCGCGCGACGCGATCGACGCGAACATGCAGCGCGTGGTCGACCTCACGCGGCCGGCTGGAAGCGGATCGGAGGCTTTCTTTCAGAGTCTTCTGATCATCCTGCGCGAGGGATTCGAGGCGATCCTCGTGATTGGCGCGGTCGTCGCGTTCCTGCTCAAGACCGGCCATCGCGAGCGACTGCGGTCGATCTGGGTCGGCATCGCGCTGGCGCTCGTCTGCAGCGGGCTCACGGCGATCGTGCTCCGCACCGTGCTGCGGGCGATTCCCGCGACGCAGGAGATCATCGAAGGCGCGACGCTGCTCGTGGCGGTGGCGGTGTTGTTCTCCGTGAGCTACTGGCTCATTTCGCGCGTCGAAGCGGCGAAGTGGCAGCAGTTCATCCGTGAGAAAGTGAATACGGCGCTCGAGCACGGCGGTGGGCGAGCCTTGGCCTTCGTCGCGTTCCTCGCGGTCTATCGCGAAGGCGCCGAGACGGCGCTGTTCTACCAGGCGCTGTTCAACGAGGGAGCGCACGTCGCGCTGCCGATCAGCCTTGGCATCGTGGCCGGCTTTGGCGGCCTGGCGGTGATCTTCACCCTGTTCTATCGCTTTGGCGTGCGCATTCCGCTGCGTCCGTTCTTCAGCGTCACGAGCGTGCTCCTCTACTACATGGCGTTCGTGTTCACGGGGAAGGGCGTCCGCGAGCTGCAGGAAGGCAACGTGATCCCGATCAGCGTGATCCGCGGTATGCCGACGGTCGATGCGCTCGGCTTGTACCCGACATGGCAGACGGTGCTCGCGCAGCTCGTGCTGCTCGCGCTGTTCGTGTTCGCCGTCGCCAAGACTTTCTGGCCCAAGCGCTCGGTTGCGCTCCCGACAGTCGCTGCTCCGTCGCCCGCGGCGAACCCGCTCACGGACGACGTCTCGCGGCTTCGTGCCGAGGTCGAGCAGCTGAGGGCGCGCATCGCGACGCTGGAGACGGCCGGCGAGGCATCGGAGGAACGCGAGTTCCACGGCGGCTGACCGCCTTGGCTAGTTTGGACGCATGACTCTCGACGCGCTGTTCGCCTCGCCGTGGGGCGCTCTGGCGATCTTCCTCCTGCGCATCGTCGACGTCTCGTGCGACACCATGCGCGTGATCTTCGCGATCCGCGGCAAGCGCGTGATCGCGGCCGGCCTCGGCTTCGTCCAGGCGCTGGTGTGGATCTTCGCGGTGGGCGCCGCGGTCAAGCACCTCGGCAGCATTCTGCACGTCCTCGGCTACGCCGGGGGCTACGCGATGGGGACGTTCGTGGGCGTATCGCTCGAGCAGGCGATTGCCTATGGCGTGGCAACGGTGCGCGTCGTGAGCCGAACGGCCGGCGTGGAGATCGCGAACGCGCTTCGCGACAGCGGGCACGGCGTGACGGTGTTTCCGGGCGTTGGCCGGGACGGGGCGGTCGAGATCCTCAACTCCGTCGTTCAGCGCGGGCACCTTGGCGAGGTACTCGACATCATCGCCGCGAAGGACAACGACGCCTTCGTCACGGTCGAGGAGCCCAAGGTGCTGCGAGGCGGCTCGCTGGCGACGAGGGAGTGGAGAGTGGGAGGACCGCTCGTTCGGTGGATGAAAGGACGGCAACGAGCTTGACGGCGGACGGCGAACGGCGCGCGCAAACGACGGAGGTGCCGAACGGCGGAGGTGCCAAAGGGCGGGAATGCCGAACGGCGAGAATGCCAAACTGCGTGAAGAGCGAGACTGACGAAGAGCGGGAATGGCGGGTTGTGCGGTACGGTTATCGTCGGCACCACTTCCTGGCCGTGACGCCGTTCGACGTTTGACCGCCGCCGTTCACGCAGTCTGGCACCTTCGCGGTTAGCGCTCGCAATTCGGCACGTCCGCTCTTTGGAGCCTTCGCCGTTCGCGGTCGCCCTCTACGCGGTTCGCTGTTTCCGCGCCATCATGACTCCAGCCCCCACGACAACGATCCCGATCGCGATGGCCTGCGCCGAGCTCAAGCCTCCCAGCCACATGAACCGGTCGTCCTTCGCGCGGAAGAATTCCACGATGAAGCGTTCGATGCCGGCGAAGATGCACCAGACGCCGAACAGCCATCCTTCGGCGTGGTCGTGGTCGCGCATGCGCCAGAGAATGCCGAACATCACGAGGCCGAGTACGACTTCGAGCAGTTGGGTCGGGTAGACCGACACGACCGACTGCGGATCGGTGCCGGCCGGGAACTGAACGTGGAACGTGCGCTGCATCTCGGCGACGGTCGAGGGCGGCGCGCCCTGCGGAAACGCCACCGCGAGCGGACCGGTGTACGGTTTGCCGTAGTCGTCGCCCACCGCCCAGCAGCCGGTGCGACCGACGGCATAGCCAGCGGCGATGGCGATGCCGGCGACGTCGGCGAAGCGGAGAAATGAGAGCTTCTTGAAGCGGATGGTGAGCGCGCAGAGAGCGACGGAGCCCATGAAGCCGCCCCAGAACACGAAACCGCCGCGGCTCCACAGGTCGTGCCAGTCGTGGGTCACGATCGTGACGTAGTAGAGCTTTGCGCCGATGATCGTACCGAGCAGCGCGGCGAAGAGCACGTCGCTCACCGCCGCGGCTTCCACGTCGTGCCCGCGTCGCGCCAGCTCGCGCTCAGCGACGATCTGCGCGATGAGGAACGCCATCAGCACGGCGATGCCGAAGCCGGTGAAGTTGAATCCTCCCACTCCGAAGTTGAATGGGTGGTGCACGATCGGCGAAGCGAGATTCATGCGGCGACGAGTCCTGGAATGGGCTGCGTGGCGAACGCGTTGAGGTCGAGCGCCGATCGCTCGCCGCGCTCGAGATGAAAGAGTCCGGCGCGCGCGATCATAGCCGCGTTGTCGGTGGCGAGGCGTGGCGTCGGCGCGAACACGGCGACGTTTGCCTTTGCGAAACGCTGTCGCATGGCGGCGACGAGGGTCGCGTTGCACGCCACGCCGCCACCCAATACCACACGCTTTCGGCCGTGCTGGTCGACGGCGCGCGCCGTTTTCTCGACGAGGGTTTCGATCAGCGCGTCCTGGAAGGCGCGCGCGATCGCGCCGCGGTCGGCGTCGTCCTGCGCCGTGCGGACCGCGTTGAGCACGGCGGTCTTGATGCCGCTGAACGAGACATCATAGAACTCTGAATCGCTCGGAAGTTGATCGCGTCGCAGCATGGGGCGGGCGAAGCGGAATCGCCCGGCGTCGCTGGTCGCGGCGAGCCGTTCGACATGGGGTCCCCCAGGATAGGGAAGCCCGAGGAGCTTGGCAACCTTGTCGAACGCCTCGCCGGCCGCGTCGTCGCGCGTTCGGCCGAGCAGGCGGTAGCGGCCCCACGCTTCGACGTCCAGTAGCATCGTGTGACCACCGGACACGAGCAGGGCGGTGAAGGGCGGCACCGCGTCGCGGTGCTCGAGCGCCGTGGCAAAGAGGTGGCCTTCCATGTGGTGGACGCCGATCACCGGCACGCCGCGACTGAACGCCAACGACTTGGCGAAGCTCACGCCGACGAGCAAGGCGCCGACGAGGCCAGGCGCGTTCGTCACCGCCACGGCATCGACCCGTTCGGCGCCGGCGTCGGCCAGCGCGCGCGCCACGACCGGTACGATCGCCGTGACGTGCGCGCGCGAGGCGATCTCCGGGACGACACCGCCAAAGATCCGGTGCACGTCCTGCGAGAGGATGACGAGCGAGCGAAGCGTGACGTCGTCGCCTCCCCCCGATCCCTCGAGCACGGCCGCCGACGTCTCGTCGCACGAAGTCTCGATTCCGAGAACGCGCATCACGCGTGCGGCAGCGCCTTGAACTGCACCTTGATCTGCGACGGTCGCACGCGAACGCCGGGCGCAAAGCCCGTCGTATCGAGATCGACCAGGTGCGGCAGCGAATCGGGGAACGCGATCGTGGTCTTCACCGTCCGCACCGACGGAACGCGGAGCACGAGATGCCGAGGCCCGGTCACCAGCACGCTGTCCGGCTCGAATACCGGCTGGATCGAGTTCTGCGACGGGTCGCCACTGATCTGAATCTGCGACTGCACCGGCACCTTGCGCGACCACGTGGACTCGAAGCGCAGCGTCACGCTTCGCGGTTGCACGTCGCGAACGAGCGCGTCCACTCCGTCCGGGAGGGTGACGTCGTCCGGACGAAGATCGATCACGACCGTGTCCGGCGAATCTGCCGTGATTTGCCGACGTACCAGCGGTGGATTGGACGCCAGCTTGATGAGCTCCTTCGGCGAGCCGGCAATGCGCGCGCGCAGCGCCGGTGGCTCCTCGCGGAGTACCAGCGAACTGTCCATGACCGGTGCAAACCGAACTGCTACGACCTCCTCCTGCGGCTCCTTGACGTTCACGACGAACCAGAGCACGATGGCGAGAAACACCGCCATCGCTTTGAGCGGGAGGTCCTTGGTGAATGCCGCGACCGCCTGCTGCTGCGGAGACGGCTGCGATCGCCCTGCCGGGGAGCCGGGCATGTGATGCTCAGTGGTCGCGGCTGGGCGACGACGTCAGCGGGACGCTCGCGGCAGTGTCGCCGGACTGGGCGACGGAGCGCGGCGGCTCGAGGCCGAGCAGTTGCGCGACCAGCGCGCGATTGCCCTGTGAGCTCCAGTCGTCGGGCCCGATCCACTTCTTGCGAATCGTGCCTTCCTTGCCGATCACGAACGTCTCGGGATAGCCGGTGGCCTGGTACTGGCGCTCGATCGCGTGCGTCGAATCGTGCAGCACCTCGAACGTGACGCCGAAGTTGCGCGCGAACGCGCGGATCGAGTCCTCGCTCACGTAGTCATCGATGCTCACGGCCACGAGTTTGAGCCCCTTGTCACCGTACTCGCGATACAACCGCTCGAGGCTCGGGATCTCCACCTGGCACGGTCCACACCAGGTGGCCCAGATGTTCACCATCACGACCTGGCCCTTGTAGTCGGCCAGGGTCTTGTAGCGATTCTCGCCGAGGACTTTGGCGCGAAAGCTCGGCGCGGTCGATCCGACGTTCACCGGAAACAGCTCGTCCTTCATGAGGTGCGCGCCGATCGCCAAGCCCGTGCCGAGCAGGGCGATGACCGCGATCACGACCGACCACTGCTGCCGCGCGGTCATACAAGTACTCCACACTGCGCGCGCAGCGCCGCGATCTCCGCGGCCGCGTCCCGCGCGGTGAAGATCGCGTTGCCAGCCACGAACGTGTCGGCTCCCGCGTTCCACACGTCGCGGATCGTATCGCGCCCGATCCCGCCGTCGACCTCGAGCGCCGCGGTGCTCTCGGCCTCGTCGAGCATGAGTCGCGCGCGACGGACCTTGTCCACCGAGTACGGAATGAACGCCTGCGCGCCAAAGCCGGGGTTGACCGTCATCACGAGGAGCAGGTCGAATTCGGGAACGACCTCGCTCACCGCGTCGAGCGGCGTCGAAGGATTGAGCGCCACACCGGGCCGGCAGCCCAGCTCGCGGATGCGGTCGAGCTGGCGGTGGAGGTGCGGCGCGGCTTCCGCGTGAATCGTCATGCCGCTCGCGCCGGCCGCCGCGAAATCGTCGAAGAACTTCTCGGGCTCGATGACCATCAGGTGCACGTCGATCGGCAGCGACGTGCATCGGCGCACCGTCTCGATGACCTTGGCGCCGTAGGTGAGATTCGGCACGAATCGCCCGTCCATGACGTCGACGTGAATCCAGTCGGCGCCACCCGCTTCGCATCTGGCGATCTCGTCGCCCAGGCGTGCGAAGTCGGCGCTGAGGATCGACGGGACGATGCGTATCGTCATTGCGGCGGTCCGGAGTTGGTGCTGACCGTCAGAGTGACCGCGCTCCCTTCGGGCTGCTTCGTTCCGGCTCGCGGATCCTGCGCCAGGACGGTTCCCGGCGGCGTTGCCTCGCGATACTCCGCGTCCCCGCGCTCGGCTTTGAATCCCACGGCGGCGAGCCGCTTGGCCGCGTCGTCGAACATCAAGCCGCCGACGTTCGGCACCTTTGCGTCGCCGGGGACTACGCCCGACGGAAAGATGAGAAACGCGACGATGAGATATGCCAGGAGGAATCCGCCGACGATCGTGACCGCGTACGGCAGCGATCGGCGAACAGACGTGCGGAGGCTCATCCGGCGGGTCTCCTCAGCCGCGCGGCAAAGGCGCCATCGGTCCCGTGGCGCTGCGGGAGTACGCGCAGCAGCCCGCGGTCGAGCACGGCCTGCGGCACGACGCCCTCCGGCGGCGGGTCGAGGCGCCAGCCGGGATGCCGCTCGATGAATCGCTCGATCTGTTCGTCGTTCTCCTCGCGCTCGATCGAGCACGTGCTGTAGACGAGCAGCCCGCCGGGCTTCACGACGTCCGCCGCCGCATCGAGAATGGCGCGCTGCAGCGACGCCATCACGGCGACGTCCGAGATCCTCAAGCGCCAGCGCGCGTCCGGGTGACGGCGGAACGTGCCCGTTCCCGTGCAGGGGGCGTCGACGAGCACGAGGTCGACCGGGCGGATCGTCGGCGCGCGCGCGTCGGCGACGTACGGTACGATGGAGTCGATCTCCAGCCGCCGCATGTTGTCGACCACGCGCTGCAGCCGGCCAATCGAGAGATCGCTCGCCAGCACGACGGATGCATTCCGCGACAGCTCGATCGATTTTCCGCCCGGAGCGGCGCAGAGGTCGGCAACGATGGCGCCCGTGGGCACGCAGGCGTACTGCGTGACGAGCGTGGACGCGGGATCCTGTAGATGGAAGAGCCCCTGCCGGAACGGACCGAGCTCCGTCAGCGACGACACCGGGCTGGAGAAGACGATGCTGTCGCGGACGAGAGGCGCCTCGTCGACGTGCACGCCGGCCGCCTCGAGCATCGCCTCGAGCTGCTCGCGAACCGCGTGATACGGCCGGGCGACGAGCGGCGCCTCGAGGTTGTTCGCGTCCAGCAGCTTGGTCGTGTCGGCGATTCCCCACCGCTCGATCCAGCGTGCGACGAGCCAGCGCGGATGCGATTTCTCGAGCGCCAGCGCTTCGACCGGGTCGGGTCGTACCGGCAACGCCAGCGCGGATCGCTCGCGGTCGACGCGGCGAAGCACTGCGTTGGTCAGCTTGCTGGCCCCCAGCCCGTGACGGCGCTTGGCAAGCTCCACCGTCTGGGCGATGGCGGCGTAGGCCGGCACGCTCTCCATGAATAGCAGCTGAGCCGTTCCGAGCCGCAGCAGGTCGAGCAGATCCGCGTCGAGCCGAACGATGCCGCCGCGCACACGCGCGTCGAGGTGCGCGTCGAGCCGCGCGCGACGGCGCAGCATGCCGTACACGAGCTCGCGCGTCCAGCGCCGGTCACGCGCGTCGAGGCGCGCGGTTCGTCGATCGAACGACGGATCGAGCAGCTCGCCGCCTCGCAGGTCCGCGCAGATTTCGGCGGCCGCGAGTCGCGCGTCCGTGACGCCGCCACTCCCGCCGCCGCCGGAACCGTCGCCGTGCTGCAAGGCGACGCCGCCGTTTCCTCGCCGGTCGTGATCTGGACCTGACATACGTCCTAAGATAGTCGTTCCCCGAGAGCGATGCCGCGACCGCTCGCCCACTCTTTCGGCGCGAGTCGACGCTTGCCGGCCGGGTGCACACTGCTGATGCGCAGCGCACCCTCGCCGCACGCGACGACCATTCCCGCGTCGTCGATCGCGACCACCTCGCCGGGCTCTCCGTGCCTTGCGGCGGGCACGAGTTTGCCGCCGAAGAGTTTGACTTCCCCGGATCGTGCGACGGCGTAGGCCCCCGGCCGAGGATCGTAGGCACGAACGACGCGCGAGACGGTGACCGCGTTCGCCGTCCAGTCGACGCGAGTCATCGCCCGATCCACCTTGGGGGCATACGTGGCGAGCGATTCGTCCTGCGGCCGCTCGGCGGCTTCCCCGAGGTCGATCAAGGCGAGCGCTTCGATCAGCGCGAGCGCCCCCATCTCGGCGAGCCGCAGCTGGAGCTCGCCGTACGTCTCGTCATCGGGAATCGGCGTGCCGACCTGCAGGATCAGCGGTCCGGCGTCGAGTGCCTTGACCATCCGCATGATCGTGATGCCGGTCTCGGCGTGGCCCTCGCGAATCGCCGCCTGAATCGGTGCCGCGCCGCGCAGCCTGGGAAGCAGCGACGCATGGATGTTGATCGTGCCGAATCGCGGGAGGTCGATGACGCTCGTGGGCAGGATGTGGCCGTATGCCACGACGACGGAGATGTCTGGTTCGAGCGCCCGAAGCTCGGCGAGGAACTCGTCGCCGCGCGGCTTCTCCGGCTGCAACACCGGGATCGACTCCTCGAGAGCGACGAGCTTGACCGGCGGCGGCTCGAGCTGCGAGCGGTGCCGGCCGACCGGCTTGTCGGGCTGGGTGACCACGCCGACGACGTCGAATCCTTCGCCGGCGAGAGCGCGAAGCGGAGGAATCGCGAACTCGGGCGTGCCCCAGAACAGCACGCGCATCTAGAGCTCCTCGTCGGGATGCTCGTGTGTCCGCGTCGGATCGGTCTCGAGCTTCCGGATGAACCCCGGATACTTCTGCTTCTCCTTACCCCACTTGGCGAGCGCCGTTCGACGTTTGAGAACGCTCAAGTAGTCGATGAACAGTTTTCCGTGCAGGTGGTCGATCTCGTGCTGCAGGCAGCGCGCGAGCAGGTCACCGGCCTCCACCTCGAACGTCTTGCCGTCGAGGTCGAGCGCACGCACGCGCACGCGGGCCGGCCGCTCGACGTCGCCGTACACGTCCGGGATCGACAGGCAGCCTTCCTCGGCCTTGGCCGTCTTGCCGTCGGCTTCGACGATCTCGGGATTGATGACGACGAACCGCTGGTCCTCCACACTGATTACCGCCATGCGCTCGCTGCGGCCCACCTGTGGCGCGGCGAGGCCGATGCCCCGCGCGAGGTCCATCGTGTCGAACATGTGCCCGGCGAGCGCGCGCAACTCGTCGGTGATTTCGGCGACCGGCTTGGTCTCCTCGCGCAGGATCGGATCGCCGAGCACGCGAATTTCGAGAATGCTCACTCTGACGTCGATGCCTTTGCGGAGCTCGAAGTCGTCCCGGCGACGCCGGTGATGCGCGCGATCCGGCCGCGCTCGACGACGAGCCGCGACTCGGCGGACTTGATGGTCACACGATCGTCCATGTGGTTCGACTTGGGGTCGGTGGACATCTCACGGATGTGAATCACCTCGCCGACGATCCCGCCCGAGGTGACCACCTCGTCGCCGCGCTTGAGCGAACGGAGCGCCGCCTCGTGCTGCCGCCGCTGCTTCTGCTGCGGCCGTACCATGATGAAGTAGATGATCGCGATGATGAGGCCGAACTGGACGATGAACGGCGTCAAACTCGAGCCACCGCCACTCGGCGCTTGGGCGAGGATGAGGGCGAGCGGCATTCCTGGCGTCGTCATGCGGATGTCACCGGTCGGGAGTGGTATCGCGCGAGCCATTCGCGGCTCCAGGCGTCGATGGTCCCGTCGCGAATCGCGGCGCGTGCGTCGCGCATCAAGCGTACGAGGAAATGTACATTGTGCAGGGACAGCAGGCGAAGCCCGAGAATCTCGTCGGACGTGAAGAGATGGCGGATGTAGGCGCGTGAAAAGCGACGGCAGGCGGCGCAGTCGCACTCGTCGTCCAGCGGACCGGGGTCCTTCCTGTATTCGGCGCGCTTGATGTTGAGGCGCCCGTCGCGCGTGAACGCGGCGCCGTTTCGTCCCATCCGGGTCGGAGCCACGCAGTCGTACAAGTCGACGCCGCGCAGCACTCCCTCCACCAGATCCTCCGGGAAGCCGACGCCCATGAGGTAGCGTGGCCGGTCGCGCGGCAACTCGCCGTCGACGAGCTCGAGGATGCGGTACATGTCCGGTTTCGCCTCGCCGACCGAGAGTCCGCCGATGCCATACCCGACCCAGTCTCCGAGCTCGCGAATGGCGCGCGCTGCTTCACGACGCAGCGGCTCGTGGATTCCGCCCTGCACGATCGGGAAGAGCGCCTGAGCGTCGCGTGCGCCCGCGGGCCAGCGCTCGACCTCGGCGGCGCACCGGGCGAGCCAGCGAAGACTCCGCTCGCTCGCGTCGTGCGCGGTGGCCTCGTCGCTCTGCCCGGGGATGACGTGATCGAACTGCATGATCACGTCCGCCCCGAGGTTGCGTTCGATCCGCATCACGCTCTCGGGCGTGAAGGCGTGGAGCGAGCCGTCGAGATGGCTGCGAAACTCGACGCCCTCTTCGCTCACCGTGCGCAGTCCCTCGAGCGAGAACACCTGAAAGCCGCCGGAGTCAGTGAGAATCGGGCCGTCCCAACCCATGAACCGGTGCAACCCGCCGAGGTCGCGTATCAGCTCGTCGCCCGGACGGAGGTGCAGATGATACGCGTTGGCGAGGATCATCTGCGCACCCATCCCGCGCAGGTCGACCGGGTCGAGCGATTTGACGGTGGCGAGTGTGCCGACCGCCATGAACGCCGGCGTCTCGACGACACCGTGTGGAGTCGTGAAACGGCCGGAGCGCGCGGAAGAGTGCTGGTGGTCGAGAGTGAAGTCGAAATGCATTTCAGGAGAAACGGCA
>DATISA010000281.1:0-43283 GCA_035469245.1 Gemmatimonadaceae bacterium | reverse complement strand
GTCGGATCGCTCGCAGACGGATCGATGCGCGCGAATGACGCGATGTATGACGGGGTAACAACTCGACGCGACGCTGTCCTGTCGTTTTCGCCGGGGCGCGGATCCCTCACGCAATTCCGACGATGCTGGCGCTACGGCGCGACGATCGGCGTCTCGCTCCGATGGCTCAGATGCTGAGGCATCGGAGGCTGTGACGCATTTGCCGGAGGGACGACTTCATTGTCGTGCCGGCGGACGCCAAGAGTATCGCCAGTTCTCCGATTTGGCGCAACCCTGCGCTATCCGCTTCGTCCCCGCTACAAGCCGCTGCGAAGTTCGTGCCGGGTCCGTAGCTTTCGCGAATGACGACCCCCACCCCCACCCCCACCCCCACCCCCAGCCCAGCCCCCGAGCTCCGGGCAGACTCTCCCGGCAATCCATCTCGCGAGCTGGCAACCTACGTGGATGCGTACCATCGGTCCGGTGACGTGGGACACCTGCTCGACCAACTGAGAGCTTTTGCGGCGCGGACGCCAGCCGACCATCTGCGGGCGGCGGCACAGGACTACAGGGAGATGCCGGAAGTCGTCATACCGTTGTACGAGCGCATCACCGCGGAAGTTCCACAGGACGCCCAGGCCCTGGTGGTCCTGGCCAACGCCTACTGGCTCGTCGGTCGCGGGCCGGCCGCGGTCTCGGAGCTCGTCTCTCGAGCCAAGCAGCTCGACCCGGGCAACCGTGGCGCCTGGCACCTGTGGGCGCTCGCCGAGTCCGACCTCCGAAAGCGGGTCGATCGGTGGCTGGTGGTGACCCAGCGCTTTCCGGAGGACCAGCTGGCCCGTGCCGCGCTGGCCGACAACGCCACGAGCCTGGCGAACGACGAGCAGGACCCAGTGGCGCTCAAGCTGGCAATCGCGACCTACGAGACCCTGCTGGCCGACGCCACGCAGACGGCGCAGCGGCTGGCGCTCGAGCAGAGCCTCAAGGTTCTTCGGAGCTGGCGGCTGTGAGCGACGCACCGGCCCCCCCCCACACGCACGGCGATTCTCTGGCCGAGTTCCGGGCGTTTCGCGAACGCATGAACGCGGAGATCCTGGGCGAGAACAACCTGGTGATCAACCGCTTTTTCGCGCTCGATGGGCGCGCCTACGAGGCGGGTGCGCTCGACGTGCAAACGAAGGAGCTGCTCGGCCTGGTCGCGTCACTCGTATTGCGATGCGACGACTGCGTGACCTACCACCTGATTCGCTGCGCCGAGGAAGGCGTGACCCGCGGCGCCGTGTTCGAGACGATGTCGATCGGCCTGATCGTCGGCGGGTCGATCGTGATCCCGCACCTGCGGCGGGCCGTGGATCGCTGGGGAGAGTTGGAGCGGGCGCGGTAGCCGGGATTCCAGGTAAATGAAAGACGCGCGGCCCCACGAAGGTGGCGCCGCGCGTTGTTTCGATCGCAGTCGCCTTACGGCTTCTTCATCGTGGTGTCCTTGCCCATCGAGTCCTTTGGCTTCTTCGACTTCTTGGCCTTGGACTCGCCCTTCATTCCCATGCCGTCGCCCATCTTGCCGCTGTCCGATTTCATCGTGCCGTTGCCCATCGCGTCGCCGCCCTTTTCCTTCGAATCCATGTCATGCGACTTCATGGCGTCGGAGCCTTTCATGCCTTGGTCCTTGGCGCCCATCTTGTCCTTGGCACCCATCTTGTCCTTGGACGCGCCGTCCTTCATCCCCGACATCTTGTGAGTGGTGTCGCTCATGCCCATCGAGCCGCCGGACTGAGCGAACGCGGCGTTCGACGCGGCGCCAGCGAGCAGAGCGCCGAGGGCAAGGGCAAGACACTGCACGGTAGTGCGAAGCGAGTACATCAACAGTCTCCGTCGTAAGAGTTCTTGGATGCCGCCGCGATCGGGCAGGAGCCGACCGCCGAAGCAAGAAAAAGTCACGACCGGCGCTCATTGTTCCCTCCGCCGGCTGGAACTTCCGACAGGTCTCGTGCCTTCTGCCACCAATGACCGCCAGCTCCACTGACTTGTCGCGCGCGTCGCGAGACGCGGCGTTCGCGGCGGAAGCATTGCCATGCCTGCCTCAGGTCGCGCGCTTTGCGCGCACGCTGGCGCGCGATCCCGTCGACGCGGAGGATCTCGTGCAGGAGACCTTTCTGCGCGCGTACGACGCCTGGTCGACGTACACACCGGGGACGGGCTGCAAGAGCTGGCTGTTCACGATCTGTCGAAACATCTACCTGCGCGAGCTGCGTCGCGGCGCGAGGATGCTTGCGACCGACGATCCGGAGGGCGAGGCGATGGCATCGGCGGGTCTGTACCACTACGCCGCGGAACGCGGCCTGGATACGATGTTCGACCGGGTCGATCTGGGCCCCGCCGTACGTCAGGCGATCGCCGCGCTGCCGGACGAATATCGCGACGTGCTCGTGCTCGTCGACGTGCAGGATTGCGCGTACTCGGATGCCGCATCAGTGCTTGGCGTCCCACTCGGAACCATTCGATCACGCTTGTTTCGCGCGCGCCGACTCCTGCAGCAGTCGTTGCTCGCCTTCGCCGAAGACGCCGGGCTGGTGACTCGTTCGCGCCAGACGGTCGGCGGTCCACCCGCGGCTGAACTGGAGGGGCCGAGGACGTCATGATTCCCTGCATCGAAGTCATCCATCAGCTCTGGGATTATCTCGACGGCGAGCTCTCGCCCGAGCGCGCCGACGCGATCAGGAATCACCTCGAGATCTGCGCGGGATGCCGCGCCGTTTCGGAGTACGAGGAGGCCTTTCTCACGACGGTCCGCGGTCTGGTGGACGATCCTCCGCCCGACGAGGAGTTGCGTCATCAGGTGATCGCCGCGCTCGAACGACACGGGTACCGCGGTCGGCCCGAATGACGAGGTCGGAGAATGGCCTCGCGCTGCTGCCGCTGCGACTGGCGATCGGGTTCGGCTTTGCGGCCCATGGATTCGCGAAGCTGAGCCGCGGTCCCGACGGTTTCGCGACGATTCTCGCGGCGATCGGCGTTCCGCAGCCGCATCTCACGGCCTGGATCACGTGCCTGCTCGAGTTCGCGGGCGGGATCAGCGTGATGCTCGGCGCTTTCGTTCTGCCGCTCAGTCTTCCGTTGGCCGCCGTGATGCTCACTGCGATGTTCACCGTGCACTTTCAGTATGGCTATTCGTCGGTGAGGCTGCGGGCGGTGACCGCATCCGGGGCGCAATTCGGGCCAATCGGCTACGAGATGAACCTGCTGTATATCGCCGGCCTGGCGGCACTCGCGTTCGGCGGTGCGGGCGCATTCTCGATCGACCGATACCTGGCGGCGAGGAAGCAAAGCGCGAGGCGCCGCGGCTGATCGCCTGTTGAACGCCGTCGTCCGTCGTATGGAACAGGCCGATCCTCTCACCGACGTGCTCGACGCGGTGCGTGTTCGCGGAGCCGTGCTGGCGAACGTGCGGGCGCGCGCGCCGTGGGGCTTTCGCCTGCCGCAGACGACCGGCGCCGTCTTCCACGCGGTGACCGGCGGAAGCTGCTGGCTGCGCGTGCCCGGCGAAGATCCGCGCGAGCTCCGTGAGGGCGATGTCGTGCTCCTGCCGAGCGGCGCACCGCACTCGATGGCGAGCGATCGTGGCGGGCCGGCCGAGCTCTGGGAACGGGCGGCGAAGGCGCGCGCGCTCGACGATCGCTGCGACGTGGTGCTGCATGGCGTCGGCGACGCGGCGGAACTCGTCTGCGCGACCTACGAGTACGACCGCGACGTCGCGCCGCCGCTGCTGTCGCTCCTGCCTCGCGCGTTGTTCGTTGCCGGCCACGACACGGCCGGCGAGGGCGCGGTGCAAACGACGCTCCGTCTCGTGCGGCAGGAGCTCGAGGCGCGCGCGGCGGGGTGGCGCACGTCCGTCGACCGGCTGTTCGACGTGCTGTTCGTGCATGTGTTGCGCGCGTGGACGGAGACACAGCGCGATTGCGGCGCTCCGTGGCTCCTCGCGCATCGCGATCCCGTCATCGCCCGCGCGCTCGCGGCAATGCACGGCAATCCTGCCGCGCATTGGACGACCGAGCGGCTGGCCCGCGAAGTGAACCTCTCGCGCGCCACGCTGCTCCGGCGGTTCACGGCATTGGTCGGTGTGCCGCCGCTCGCCTATCTGTCGCGATGGCGCATGGACCTGGCCGCGCGCGAGCTGCGGCTCACGGGCGATCCCGTGTCCGTGATCGCTCGTCGCGTCGGCTACGAGTCCGAGTTTGCGTTCTCTCGCGCGTTTTCGCGCTGGCGCGGAAAGGCGCCGGGCCGGTACCGGGCGGAGTTTCGGCGAAGCTAGTAAGCGTCTGGCGGTGGCGTGACTTGTCCGATGGGACGGCAACGCCAACTGCCACTGCCACGGCAACTGCTCAACGCAGAGGCGCAGAGGGCACGGAGGGGCGCAGAGGAATATCGAGGGGCGCGAAGGCGTCATGCTCAACGGGCCCGGACGAACGGGAATTCTTTGAAAACGGCCGCTCGGAGTGCTATTAGAGGCGTCTCGAGCGGCTAATTCCAATCACCGTGCCTCGGCGCGTGGCGCGACGCTGCTGTCGCGCCACGGGGTTCGATTCGTTCGATTCGTCAGATCCGTGTCCCAATTGTTCGAACTCGGCCATGCACGCGGAGCCGTCCGGAGACATGTCCCGCATCACTCATGAGGATCAGTAGCGCAACGCGCGGGATTCGTTTGGAGGCGGTTGGGGTCGTGCTACGGTCGTGTGTCATCACTGGGCAGGTGACTTGAACGCAGTGGCGCATTACCTCTCCTCTGGACCCGCGGAGCGAATTCCGAACGATGCTCGACAATCTCTCACGCGACGTTGCGTTCGCGTTGCGCTCGCTCCGGCGGGCACGCGGCTTCACGTTGGCTGCCGTGCTCATTCTCGGACTGGGGATCGGCATGTCGACGGCGATGTTCACGGTCTATCGCGCTGTCGTGGTCGATCGCCTGCCGGTGCTCGACCAGGACCGGTTGATCGTGATGCATCCGTTGGATCGCGGCGGCGCGCATCTCGACGTGCCGCTGGCGTATCTGGACGAGATCCGGCGGAACAGCCGCACGCTCCGGCAGGTCGCCGGCGTGTACCATCTCGGCGCCGTCCCGGCGCCGCTCCTCGACCGTGGCGTACCGGTCGATCTCGTGGCGGCATACACGACCGCGAACTTGTTCGACGTGCTCGGCAGCCGGCCGGTACTCGGGCGGCTGCTTCGGCCGAGTGACGGCGCCGCCGGGGCACCCAAGGTGATGGTGCTCAGCTACGCCTCGTGGCGCCGGCAGTTCGGTGAGGATTCTCTGATTGTCGGACGCACGCTGATCGAGCCGTACGACCAGTCTCGCGTCACGATCGTCGGCGTGGCTCCGCCGGGGCTCGAGTATCCGGCTGGGGCGGATGCCTGGCGGCCGCTGCCGCCGGAGTTCACCCTGCAAGTGGACATAGTTGGCCGTCTCGCCCCCGGCGCGACGAGCGAGGCGGCGCGATCGGACCTGTACGCGTTGACGCAGCGCGTCAATCCATTCGCCCACGATGCAAACGGGACGTTCAGGCCGAAGATCGCCGGCGTAGATGCGCGCGGATTCACGACCGAGGTCCTGGGCAACGCGCGGCCAGCCCTGGTGATCCTCACGGTCGCGGTCGGCCTGCTGCTGCTCATTGCTTGTGTCAACGTCGGCAATCTCATTCTCGTGCGCGGCGCGGGCCGAAGCCGCGAGATCGCCGTGCGCCGCGCGATCGGCGCCACATACGGCGATCTCGCACGCCAACTGCTCGTCGAGAACGCGATTCTCGGGATTGCCGGCGGCGTGGTGGGCCTCGTGTGCGCCGACTGGCTGTTGGCGCTGCTGCTGCATTTCGCTCCGCCACAACTGCCGCGCACCGATGTCCTCGGCGCGAGCGGAGCTCCGCTCGGCGTGGCGATCGGCATCACCATGCTGGCCGTGCTGGTGTTCGGGTTGCTGCCGAGCATGAGCGCGGCACGAGTCGATCCGAATGCGTCGCTGCGCTCCGACACGCGCGCGGGATCGGAGGCGGTCGCGCGACGCCGCGTACGACGATGGCTCGTCTCGTCGCAGGTCGCGCTCGCCCTCGTGATGATCGCCGGGGCGGCCCTGCTCGCGCGAAGCCTCGAGCGTTTGCAGCGGATCGACCTCGGCTACACGCCCGAGCATCTGTCGCTGCTCACGCTCACCGGCTCGAAGAGCGTGTTTCCGTCGGAGGAGCGCGCGAACCAGGTGCTGGAAGAGCTGATGCGGCGTGTCCGTGCGGTGCCCGGTGTTAGCGCGCTCACACCCGTCGAGAGTCCGCCGTTCAGAGGTCGGAGTTTCTTCATAACGAAAATCGCGAGAGCCGAGCAGTCGGCGGCGGATGGGCAATCCAACCCGTACATACCGTTCGAGATCGGTGGACCCGATTACTTTCGCACCTTCCAGATTCCAATCGTCCGGGGTCGCGCCTTTCTCGACAGTGACCGTAAGGGTACGCCGCCGGTCGTGGTGGTGAGCGAAGAGCTCGCGCGGCGGCTCTGGCCCGGACAGGACGCGGTGGGCAAACAGCTGCGATACGTCTACGACAGCACCGGGACCCTCATCACCGTCGTCGGCGTCGCCCACGACACGCGCTTTCGCGCACTCCGCGACGTGGCGCCCGTGATCTACCAGCCCTGGCGGCAGCAGGAATATCTCGCGTGGTGGGGGCTGCTCGCCGTGCGCACGACTGGCGATTTCGGCGCGACGATGCCGTCCATACGAAGCGCGGTGCACGACTACAACCCGGGGCTGACCGTGGTGCGCGGCGAGACGATGGATCAGCTGATCGCGGGTCCGCTCGCGCAGCCGCGCTTGAGCACGTTGCTGTTGTCCGCGTTCGGCGTCGTGGCGCTGATGCTCGCCGCGATCGGCCTGTACGGCGTCATGTCGTCGGCCGTGCGGCAACAGGCGCGCGAGATCGGCATTCGCGTGGCGCTCGGCGCGACACCGGGGCGCGTGCGCCGGCTGGTGCTCAGGGATGCGGCCGCGGTGCTCGGGGCGGGAGCGCTGATTGGATTGGGCGCCGCGCTGCTGAGCACGCGGCTGTTGTCGTCACAGCTGTTCGGCATCAGCCCGACCGATCCAATGTCGCTCGTTGGAGCGTGTGCGATTCTGCTTGCGGTCGGGTTGTGCGCGGCGTACGCGCCGGCGCGCTGGGCCACGAAGATCGATCCGGCCCGGGCGCTGCGGCAGGAGTAGGCCCGTCGCTGACCGTCCGCAGCGACCTTTACGACGTACAGGCCCCGCTGGGTGTGGGCGTGGAACTGCCCGGAAGCGTGATGCTCCAGCCGGCCGCGCTGGACGGCACGAACCTGCCGGTGCTCGGCGTCGCCTGAAGCACCGGGTCGGAAGGCGAGAGCGATCCGAGCGCCAGGCCGTTTGCCGTACTCCACAAGAACGTCGTCGTCCCGTTCGGGCCGGTCACGTTGAACTCCGCGCCAGCCGGAATCGTAAGGCACGCCGATGCTGTCGAGACTATCCCGAGGTCGAGCGACCATAGGCCACCCGGCGTGTGCGGCTGATGCTGGTCGTCAGGAAACGCGAGGACTCGCAGTGAGGTGCAGGGGCCCGGACTGCAGGTGGAGTTCGTGACGAGAATCGTCACGCTCGGCGGAACATCCACCGCCGAGGAGCAGGCGATCGCGGCAGCCACCGGGAGCACCAGCGTCCCGCGTAGAAGGCGGCGTGAGACAATCATAAACATTATCCTGGAAATGCCGAGTCCATTTTGTCAAGCAAGTTCAGCGCGTAGTGCGGCGACGAGCGCGTCGACGTCGGCTTCCGTGTTGAACAGGTGCGTGGAGATGCGCTGGCCGTTGAACCAATTGGTGGGAACGACCTTCACGATCACGCGGTGCTTGTCGGCCAGCCGCTGGTACAGGTCGAGCGCTTTGACGGAGTCGGGCAGCCGGTAACTCAGGAGTGGCGACGCGAGCGTTGGTTCGCGGGCGCTCACGAGCTCGAGCTTCGGCACCGACGCGAGGGCAGCGTCGAGCCGCCCGCGGAGCGACAGGTTGTGCGACTCGATCGCGGCGATGCCGCGCGCGTTCGCGTAATCCAGGGCCGCACCGAGACCGATGACTCCCGGAATGTTGGTCACGCCGGTGGCGCCCGTGTACGCCGCGTGCCCCGCCTGGAGCGTGATCAACTCCAGCCGCGCGCCGAGCGTCGCGTTCACGTACAAGAGCCCCGTGCCCTTTGGCGCGAGCAGCCATTTGTGTCCGCTCGTCGCGTAGACGTCGCAGCCGAGCTGTTTCACGTTCACGGCGACGCCGCCGACGGCCTGCGCGCCGTCCACGACGCTCACGCAACTGTGCGCCCGCGCGAGGGCGCTCAATTCGGCCACCGGCATCCGCAACCCGGTGGAAGAGAGCAGGTGCGAGAACGAGAGCACCTTCGTGCGCGGTGTGATCGCGCGCGCAAATCGCTCACCGATCGCCACCGAGTCGTGCTCGCCAGGTACGATCTTCACCTCGTCGATCACCACGCCTCGCGTGCGCGCCAGGAAATCCCAGCACGAGCGCCCGCCGGGATGTTCCTGATCGGTCGTGAGCACGCGGTCGCCCGCGGCCAGGCCGAGACCGAGCGCCGTGCGGTTCATCCCGTCGGTGGTGCAGGTGGTGAGGACCATCTCGTCCACGGTGCAACCAAGGAAGTCGGCCGCTTGGCCGCGCACGGCGTCGAGCGCGTGTTCGAGATCCCCATAGCCGCGCGCCACCGGATTCCGCTCGAGTTCGCGCCACGCCGCGATCGTGCGCTCCATCACCGGTCGCGGCGTGGGGCCGAGCGATCCGGTCTGCAGATAGACGAGCCCAGGATCGAACAGGAAGTCGTCGGCAGCGGCCAGGCCGCGCGGCGTCGGCGCGGGCCGCGCCGACGACAGCGTGCTCGCGGCGTCAGGCTTGGCCCACCACCTCGACGGAAGTGCGGCGGCCGCGGAGAGTACCCCAACCTCGCCGAGGAATGCACGACGGGTGGTGTGGTCAGAGTGTGTCACGGCGTATAGCCCTCTTTGGACAGTTCGTTCCAATTCGTACTTGACCGGCAAGCGCCGTTCGCTACCTGGATTTCACCTTCGTCTCGAGCTCCTGGAAGAAGTTCTCGACCAGGACGAGCTCCTTGGGACGCGCACCGCCCGAACCGACGGGCCGAGTCATCAGAAACCGACCGTCTGGTGCGACGTCGAATAGCACACGATCCAGGTTGTACGCCGACGCGTCGAACAGTCGCTTCGGTTCGCCGATCACGAGCGTCTGCCCCGAGGCGATTGGAACCGCAACCATGTAGCGCGACTCGTCGACGAAGAACAACTCGCGGCCGTCATGCGACCATCGCGGCCCCACGCCTCCAGCCGCCGAGACCTGACGCTTCGACGCTTTCGTGTCCGGAAAGGGCCGAATGTACACCTCGGCGTGGCCGGATTCGTCTGACGAGTACGCGAGCCAGCGCCCGTTCGGCGAAACCGTCGGCCCCCTTTGTCGCGGTCCAGCGACGAGCAGGCGCCCAGTTGTGCCGAGGACGACGCTCACGGCGTAAATGCTGTCGCCTTGCACGTAAACGACCCATTTCCCGTCGCCGGAGAACTCGGCGAAGCTTGGCATCGTATGACCTGCATCGAGCATCATCGGCGGTCCGCTACCGTCCGAGGGCGCGACGAAAAGCCCTGTCGGCCTGGCCTGGTCGCGAGTCACCAACAGCAGTTTCCCGTCGGGCGACCACGACTGCGGCGTCCACTCTTCGAGAACCTTCGCGGCCGGGCCGTGGTCGAGCTGCTTGACCCAGACCCATCTGCCCGTATTGCCCGCGCCCGAGATTGCCGCCTGTTTGCCGTCGGGCGAGAGTCGCACACGACCCATGAAAGAACGCGTGAAGCTCGAGTCTACGGCGGTCGCCTTCCCGTTGGACGCAACCCAAACCATTTCCTGGTCGCCGCCGGCCTCGTGCCCTGTTGAGTACAACAACGTTCCGGTGTGCGAGATCGCCACGTCCGCGCCCGAGAGAACGCGGATCGCGACATTCGGCGCGACGGCAACGGCCTCGCCCGTGACCCGCAATCGATCGGCATCGAATGGCGCGGCCATCAGGAGCCCATCACTGGTCACGTAGACAAGGTGTCCCGATGCCGCGTAGCGCCCGACGGCTCCGTGGACGAGAACGACGTGCTTACCAGTTCTCGTATCGAGCACGCCAACGTCGTAGCGGGGCAAGCCGCCGGCGCGCACGACGGTGAAGATCACGCCGCGGCCGTTCGGCAGCGCCGAAGGATTCAGGTGAAAGAGCTCCGTCGACTTATCAGGTATCGAGGCTGTCTCGGGCTTGCCTCCGGTTTCGCGAATGCGGGCGAGTCCATCGGCGGCGAGGTCGCCGTCGTAGTAGATGTAGCCATCGCTGCCCCACGACAGTCCGCCTCTGCCCACTCCGCTGTCGGTGAGCGTGATCGGTGGTCCGCCGCCCACGGGAATGACCCGCACGGCCCACGGCGTTCCGCTGACGAACGCGATACGCTTGCCGTCGGGCGAGAACGATGGATTCGTCGCCCCGTCTGTTCCCGCGAGCGACGTCGCACGCAGCTGATCGAGCCGCCGAACCCAGAGGCGTGCGCTGGAGGCTGAGCCGCCGGGCCCAACGTACGCGATCGTTCGTCCATCCGGCGACAACGCCAGCCGCGAGAAGCTTCCTCCATCGGCGATTTGCTGGCTATCGGGAAATGCGAGGCTCAGGCGCGTTACCGGGCGCGCGCCTTCGGTTCGGCGGAGGCTCCAGGCGAGACCGGCGAGCGACAGAACCGCCACCGCGGCGGTCGCCCGGAACAACACGGGCGACACACCCGACGTGCGCGCCGACTTTGCATGGGCCGCCGTTGCGGTCTCGAACGCCGGATTCGCCAACGCGTCGCTGAACGCCTTGGCACTCTCGAAGCGATCAGCCGGCAATTTTTCCAGCGCCTTGCCGACCGCTGCGACCAAGTTCGACGGTACGGAGCGCCGGTGCTCGTTCACCGGACGCGCCGGCTCGGTAATGATCTTCATGATCACCGCCTGTGCCGAGCTCGCGACGAACGGCGGATCGCCGGCGAGCATCTCGTACAGCACGCTCGCCAGTGAGTAGATGTCGCTCCGCGCCGTGATGTCCCGGTCGGCCGTCGCCTGCTCGGGCGACATGTAGTGCGGTGTTCCGAGACTCAGTCCAGTCTCCGTCATCCGACCGCCGACCGCGGCGCTCACGGCGAGCGCGATGCCAAAGTCCATCACCATCGCCCGCCCGTCGTGCAGCAGGATGTTCTCCGGCTTGATGTCGCGATGGATCACGCCGTGCCGGTGCGCGTAGTCGAGCGCGCCGGCTACCTCGCAAGTGATGTTGACCGCTTCGTCGATACCGAGCTGCGTCTCGCGATCGAGCTTGGCGCGCAGCGTCTCGCCCTCGATGAACGGCATGACGTAATAGAGAAAGCCGCCTGCTTCGCCCGAGTCGAACAGCGGCAGGATGTTGGGATGCTGCAGGCTCGCCGTGGTCTTGATCTCGACGACGAACCGTTCGGCGCCGAGGACGGCCGCGAGCTCGGGCTTCAAGACCTTGAGCGCGACTTTGCGATCGTGCTTGAGATCGTGCGCCAGATACACGGTCGCCATGCCGCCCGCGCCCAACTCGCGCTCGATGCGATACCGATCCGCCAGCGCGGCGCTCAGCGGGTTGAATCCGGTCGTGTTACGCGCGTCAATGCTCACTGTGCACCACCTCCGGCCGCTGCGCGAACAGCGAGAGCTGTCGTACCAACTGACCGAGCCGCGGATGCGGCAGCAATGCCTCGAGCTCCTGCTGGACGGTGCACGAGAGTGTCGTTGGACCGGTGCGGGCGTCAATGTTGAGCTGGATTGCCGACTCGATCTCGTCTTCGCTCCCCTCGAGCAGTGCAGGCTCGAGCCAAACGCCCTCCGCGACGTATTCTTGCGCTGCCCGTACGCGCAGCTCATCGAGGACTGCGTGTGCGTCCGCGGCTCGTCCCAGCTTGTGCAGCTCGCGGTAGAGGAACGAGAGCATGAGCGATCCCCGACGGCTCAGATCGACGGCGCGCGTGAACCTCTGCAGCGCTTCCGCCGACTGACCGAGGCGATCGAGCGTCATGCCCGATTGCCAGACGCAAATCACCGAATTTGGATCGAGCGCGAGGCCCTCATCGTACAGGCGCAACGCGTCATCGAACGCTCCGGCGCAGTAGTGGGCCATGCCTGCGATCCCGCGTACGAACGGCGAGAGTGGATCGCACTCCACCGCACGCGCCGACCATCGCGGATACTCCGTCAGATCGCCGAGCAGTGCCTTCAGATACCCCATGTAGGCGTTCGCGAGCGCGTCGTTGGCGTCGCGCCGAATCGCTTCCGCCAAATCGCCCCCCGCCGTGGGCCAATCCGATCGCAGGTAGAGCTTGAGCTGAGCACGGAGGACGTGAACAGCTGCGAGATCCGGATTGATCGCGGCGGCTTTGGCGATGGCGGCTTCCGCCTTGTCTCCGGCGTCGCGCGGCGGGATTGCCTGGTACACGCCGAGCCCGATGTACGCTTCGGCCACGCCGAGCTGCGCGCGAGCAAATTTCGGATCGCGCGCGATCGCCTGCTCGAAGAAATCCAGGCCGCGACGCATCGACGGCGGGGTCCGTTGCTGCACTGCCTCTCGGCCCCGCAAATAGAGTTCGTATGCCTGAAGGTCGTCCGTTGGACGAGCCACCAGCGGCTTGGCTTCCTTGAGGCCCAGCGTGAGCTCGAGCCGCTCGACGATGCTCCGCGCAATCTCATCCTGGATCGCGAAGATGTCGTCGAGATCGCGGTCAAACCGCTCGCTCCACAACTGAAAGCCGTCGAGCGCGTCCATGAGCTGCGCCGTCACGCGCACCTTGTTGCCCGCGCGGCGCACACTGCCCTGCAGCACGGTCGAGACGCCCAGCGTGCGGCCGATCGTGGCGAGATCTTCGTTCTTGCCTTTGTACGAGAACGCCGACGCACGCGCCGCCACGCGCAACCCGCGCACCGAGGTCAGCGCGCTGATGATGTCGTCGGTGATGCCATCGCTGAAGTACTCGTTGTCGGGATCGCCGCTCATGTTCGCGAACGGCAGCACGGCGATCGTCTTGACCAAAGGTTGCGCTTGGACTACCGCGGCCGGAGTGGGAACCGGAGTCGATGCCGTCGATTCGAGAGCGGCGACAATTGCCGACGCGCTTTCCGGCCGCTCGGCTGGATCCTTGCCCAGGCACTGCATGACGATACTCGCCGTCGATGGCGCAACCATCGTGGCATGGGTAGTGAGCGGCTTGGGGGCCTCCGTCATGTGCGCGATCACGAGCGCGTGCAGCGTGTGGCGATCTGCGAACGGGTGCTGTCCGGCGAGCAGCTCGTACGCCATGACACCGAATGCGTAGAGGTCGGCGCGGAAATCGACGTCGGGATCGCCGGCGGCCTGTTCGGGCGCCATGTACGCCGGCGTGCCGATCTGGGTCCCGAGCTGGGTGATCGTGCTTTCCGGCGCGAGCGTCGTCGCGGCCCGAATGGCGCGCGCGACGCCGAAATCGGCGACCATCGCGCTGCCCTCGCTCAGCAGGACGTTCTCGGGTTTGATGTCGCGATGGACGATCCCCTGTCGATGTGCGTATGCGAGCGCCTTGGCGACGTCGCGCAGGATGCTCATCCCCTCGTTCGTCGGGATCGGGCCGGCTTGCATTCGCTCTCGCAGCGACGCGCCCGCGACGTAAGGCATCGTGTAGTACGGCAAGCCGTCGACGTCGCCAGCCGAGAGCAGAGGCACGATGTGTGGATGCTGCAACCGTGCCGCGAGCTTGATCTCCCGCTCGAATCGTTCGGCACTCAGCCCATGCGCCAGGTCCGGCGAGAGTACCTTGACGACGACGCGGCGCCCCAATCGCGTGTCCTCGGCGAGGAACACGCGGGACATGCCGCCGCCACCCAGCTCGCGCTCGATGGTATAGGCGCCGCCGAGCGCCGACTGGAGCTGCGCGCGAAGATCGGTAGTCATTCCAGGCCGCCCATCAACGCCGCGTCGCCGAGGCGCGCTCGAGCAGCGCCGGCAGATTCTCGATCACGAACATGCGCGTCGACGATCGCTGCGCCGTCCGTTGCAGCATCAGGAATCGCTTGCCGTCATGGCTGATGTCCCAACTGCCGAACCCCGAGACGAGATACGGAGTGGCATCGAACAGGCTCTGCTGTTGTCCGATTCGCAGCGTCGCCCCGGCACCGTCGATCGACGATGCGACGACCTGGTTGGCCCGGTCCACATAGTAGATCGTCCGGCCATCGGGTGCCCACAGCGGAGGCGACATGATGCCCTCGCTCGACACCGCCCATTTCCCGGCGTTCGCGTTCGGAAACGGGCGCACGTAGAGCTGCCAGCTGCCCGATTCATCCGAGACGTAGGCAAGCCAGTGTCCATCCGGGGACAGCCGGGGCATCGACTCGTTCGCGCGTGTCCCCCCCCCGAGGAGTGGGACAAAGGCGCTGTCGCCCTGCACGCGGCGCGCGACGATCTTGGTGCCACCGGTCGACGACCCGGACCTGTCTCTCGATCGTGTACCTACGAACCACTCGTGTGAAATCCCCGCCGATCCAAAATCGTCTTGCGACGAGAGGCGCTCAGCGTTGCCGCCGCCGTCGGCCGGAACGCGCCACAGCTCGCCGACGCCTCCGGTGTTCCGTGGATCGGAGAGATAGGTGATCCAGGCGCCATCGGGCGTCCACTGCGGCATCCTGTTCCGCTCTCCGGGAGTCACGAGCGGTGTCAACGCGCCCCCGGGCAGCACCGAGAGGAACAATCGCTCCGCGCCAACGCGTCGACCGGCATTGCCGCCGGGACTGCCGATCTCGCTGCTCACCGCAAGCCGTCCTCCATCGGGCGACAGCGCGACGCCGGTGACGGAGTCGGGGAAAAGTGGATTCACCGGCGTGGCGTGGCCCGACTGGTCGACCCATACGGGGAGCCCGAATTCATCCTGACCGCCGCCGTCCAGATACACCAGTGCGCCACTCGCGGCAGCCGCGAGTTCGACCGCCTCGCGCGTCGAAGGAGCCACCGACGCGAGCGTGATCCCCGGACCGGTGATCTGAAGGCTTCGAACGTCGAACGGCGCCGCGACCAGCGACTTTGCATCCGCGGTATAGACGATGTGTCCCGGCGGGACGTAGACCGCGTTCGCTCCGGAGAGCAGCACGCGCGTCCGATGGGTCGCGAGGTCGAGCACGGCGACCGCGGGCCCCATCCGGCGGCGGATGGTGAAGAGAACCGCCTTTCCGCCGGGGAGCGCGTCGGGCCAGACATGATCGCTCTCGCCGTGTGCCGTGTCGACGAGTGTGACGGTTTCGCGGCCGCTGCCGTCCGGCCGCATCCGCACCAACCCGGTGACGCCATTCGCGCCGGTAAGACCGTCGCAGTAGATGTAGCCGTCGTCGCCCCAGCTCACGCCGTCCACGCCCAATCCGCTGTCGGCGACGGCGACCGGCGGAGCGCCGTTCCAGGATGCCACCATGAGTTGCTCGCTGCGCGTGCCTGGACCGCGGAGAAACGCGATATGCTCGCCATCGGGCGAGAACGCCGAACCGTCGACGCCATCGCTTCCGGGCAGGGGCTCCGCTTGCAGCTCGTCGCGGCGGCGGATCCAGAGCAATGATCCGCCGACGCGCGTGTGGACGAATGCCAGCCGCTTGCCGTCGCGCGAAATCGCGATCCGGAAATTGGAGGCCGCAGTGCCCAATTGTTCGTCGCCGGCGAGTGCAACCTCGTACCGAAGGACAGGCGACTCGGCGTGGCGCGGCCTGAGCCAGCCCGCAACGGCGAGCGCGCTTGCCGCGACCAATGCGGTGCCAAGGATCCATACTCTTCGCTCGACGGCGCCGCCGGTCGCCGTCTTCGTCGCTCGGCGCAGCGATCCAGTGACCTGTCCGTGCAGCATCGCGGCGAACACGGCGGCGCTCGATGGGCGATCGGCGGGAAGCTTCGAGAGCGCGGCGAGCACCGAGTCCTCGACATGCTGCGGCACCCGGTCGCGCTGCGCGATGATCGGCGCCGGCTTCTCGGTGAGCACTTTGGCGACGATCGCCTGCGCGGTCGAGCCGGTGAACGGTGGGTCGCCCGTGAGCATTTCATAAAGCACGCAGCCCAACGCATACAGGTCCGTGCGCGCGTCGAGCGTGCGCTCACCCATCGCCTGCTCGGGACTCATGTAGGTCGGCGTGCCGAGGCTCATCCCCGTTTCGGTCATCCGGGTCCCGCCGGTGGTGCTCGCCGCGAGTGCGATGCCGAAGTCGGCGACGAGGGCGTGACCACCGTGCAGGAGGATGTTCTCCGGCTTGATGTCACGGTGAATCACGCCATGGGCGTGCGCGTACGCGAGCGCGTCGGCCACTTCGCTGGTGATTCGGATGGCATCATCGATCGGGAGCTGCTTTTCACGAGCGAGCCGGTCGCGCAGGGATTCGCCCTCGACGAACGGCATGGCGTAGAAGACCGTGCCATCGACCTGGCCCGAGTCGAAAAGGGCGAGGATGTGTGGATGTTGCAGGTTGGCGGTGGTCTTGATCTCGGCCAGGAATCGCTCGCCGCCAAGGACGGCTGCGAGCTCGGGTTTGAGGACCTTGAGCGCGACGTTGCGGTCGTGCCGAAGGTCGTGCGCGAGGTACACGGTCGCCATCCCGCCCGCGCCGAGCTCGCGCTCGATGCGGTACCGGTCGGCGAGGGCGCCGCTGAGCTGCGCGATGCTGCTCATTGCTGGCGGCGTGAGGACATCGAGTGGCGATGCAACCAACGATTCGCGATCACGACCGCGTCGCCGTGAGAGGAAGGGAAAGCGGAAGCGCGAAATTACGACCGGGGAACGGAATCAGCTACCACCTGCGCGAGGGGAACCTTCGGAACCCGAGCTATCTTTGGTGATCTCCGATGACTGATACGCATGGCACTGCGGCGCCACTCGCCGAGAGCGCACCCACGCTGCCGATTGGATCGCAGCGCGGCTTGTTCGACATCCCCGCCGATGTCGCGTACTTCAATACCGCGTACAACGCGCCGCAGCTGAATGAGTCGCGCGAGCGGCTGATTGCCGCCGCGGCGGCCAAGAGCCGGCCGTGGGAGCGGACCGCCGATGACTTTTTCGCTGACGCGGAGGAGATCCGCCGGCTCTGCAGCGGGTTGTTTGGCGGCGACGCCGAGGGCTACGCGGTGATTCCGGCGGCGAGTTACGGAGTCAGCACGGCGGCGCGCGCCATCGAACCGACGCTGGGCGCAGGCGATCGCATCATCGTGCTCGACGAGGAATTTCCGTCGAACGTGCTCCCGTGGCGCCGCGCCGCGCGCGAGACCGGCGCGCGTGTCGTCACCGTCCCGACGCCGGAGGACTTCGATTGGACGTCCGCTGCGCTCCGTGAGATCGAGCGCGGAGCCAAGGTAGTCGCCGTCTTTCACGCGCACTGGACGAACGGCGCGGTGCTCGACCTCGAGAGAATCGGCAACGCCTGCCGCGCGGTCGGTGCGACGCTGGTGATCGACGCGACGCAGTCGCTCGGTGCGATGGAGCTCGACTTGGCAGCGGTGCAGCCAGACTTCGTCGTCGCCGCAGGCTACAAATGGCTCCTCTGCCCGTACGGATTCGGCGTGATGTACGTGGCCCCCGCGTGGCGCGATGCTCGGCCGCTCGAGGAGCACTGGCTCGGCAGGGAAGGCGCGTCGAACTTCGCGGCGCTCGTGAACTACGTCGACACGTATCGGCCCGGCGCGCGGCGCTTCGATGTCGGCGAGACGTGCACACCGGCGCTGCCCGGCGCCATCGCCGCCCTCGAGCAGCTGGGTGCGTGGGGCATCCGCGCCATCACCCCGACGCTCGCCGAAATCAACCGGCGACTCGCCGAGCGCCTGACTGCGCTGGGGTTTCGGCTGCCGCCAGAGCATTTTCGCAGTCCACACATGTTCGGCGCGCGAGTCCCGGACGGATCAAACGCGGGCGACCTCGTCGGCGCACTCCGCAAACGGCACGTGTTCGTCAGCCAGCGCGGAAGCTCCCTGCGATTCGGTCCGCATCTGCATGTCACGGATGCCGACATCGGCCGATTGTCCGACACCCTGGAGCAGGTGCTGCCCCGCTAACTGCCGCGCCTATCCCAGCCAGCCGCGACGAATGCGTTCGGCCGGAACACTGCTGAGGTAGGGCTTGATGTCCAGAATGGGCGTGCCGTCGAGCATGTCGACGCCACGCACGCGGAGCCGCGAGCCTTCCCGGCCGAGCAGCTCGACCACCGTGAGCCCGATGGGATTCGGGCGGCGGGGCGAGCGAGTGGCGAACACTCCGTGCGGGCGGTCGGACGTCGGCGGATGGGCGAACAGGTCGTACCCGTCGGCGCGATGAAAAACCCAGAGCACGAACAGGTGCGAGAAGCCTTCGATGTCCGTGAGCCCGGCCTCGAGGTCCGGCCGGATCTCGAGCACGCCTTCCTCCGTGTGCTGCGCGCCTGGCCCCTTGGGAATCTGACTCGTCTCGGTAAAGGGACTCCGGACGATCCCGATCGGCTCGAAGGCTATCGCCATGTGAGAATCCTCATTCCGGCAGTGTCTGCCCGGTCGTTTCGATCGCGAACGGAATGATCAGAATCCCAATGCCGAATGCGATCGCCGTCAACGCCACCGGCGTGCCCAGCGTCCCCATACGCAGCACGAGCGACGCGAGCACGAAGTTCACTCCCGCTCCCACGAACCGTCCAACCGACGTCGAGAACGCGAACGCCGTCGCGCGCACGCGTGTGTCGTACTGCTCCGGGAGCCACAAGCTGAAGGCGGTGAAGTTGCCGCCGGCGAATCCCATGAAGAACAGGATCACGATGAAGGGAGTCAGCCCGTTGTCCAAATAGAACGCCCACCCGAACGCCAGCGGTATCGTCACCAGCATCCCGGCGAAATAGAGCGCGACGGTCAGCTTTCGCCCCCATCGCTCGGCGAATACCGGCAGTGATATGCAACCGAGTATCGTTCCGATCGACAACACGCCTGTGCCGAGCGAGACGAGCTTCGCCGCGGCTGGGCCGACGATGCCGGCTTTCCTGGCGAGCGTCGTGATCGCGGCCGGCTCGTACACGGCGCCTGCCCACAGCCCGATGATCGCCACGGTGAGCAGCGTCGCGTTCACGATCGTGCGCTTGCGATACGTCGGCGAGAAGATTTCGGCGAGCGGATGCGCGCGCTTGGCTTCCGCTTCGTGTTTCTTCCAGCGCTCGGGCTCTTTGACGCGACGCAGCGTAAGCGCGGCGACAATCACCGGCACGAAGCCGCAGAGGAACATCGCGCGCCAACCGAAGCGCGCGCCGACGGTGTAGTTCAGTGCCGCGGCGGCGAAGAAGCCGAAGTAATAGCCTGTCTGCAGGTATCCCGCGCCCATCTTGCGACGGTCTTCGGGCCACGCTTCGGCGACGTACGTGCCAGCCATCGCCCATTCGCCACCCACGCCGATGCCGGCGAGAAACCGGAACAACCCGAGTTGCCAGACGTTCTGCGCGAAGGCCGCCGCGCCGGTGAACACCGCGTACATGAGAATCGTCGCGGCCAGCGAGCGCGTGCGCCCGAACCGGTCGGCGATCGGTCCCCACACGAACGAGAAGCCCCAGCCGGCGAGAAAGACCGCAAACAGGATCGACCCCGCAAAGCCGACGTGCGCGGTGGTCGGCTCGATGCCGGAATGCGGCAGCAGCTCGGTGAGCGCGGGCGACAGCACGAGCGCGTAGATCACGGAGTCCATGCCGTCGAGCAACCATCCGCTCCACGCGGCCCAAAAGCCGACGATCTGCTGGCGATTGAGCCTGGTGCGAACAACCGGAGCGTTCACGGCGATGCTCTGTGCCGTCATCGGAGATGTCCCGTCCACGGTGGAAGGAGGTGCTTCTGCACTTTGCCGAGCGCGGTGCGCGGCAATGCGTCGATGCGCAGGAATGCGCGGGGAATCTTGAACGACGCGAATTGCACGCGACAGGTCGCCTCGAGCTCCGCGACGTCGAGACCGCCGTCGGCGACGATGTAGGCGATCGGCACCTCGCCGCGCAGCTCATCCGGCACGCCGACCACCGCCGCTTCGCGCACGCGAGCGTCCTCGAGCAGCAGCTCCTCGATCTCGCGCGGATAGATGTTGAATCCACCGCTGATGATCAGGTCTCCGCGCCGGCCGCGCAGGGTGTAGTAGCCGTCGGCGGCGCGGACGCCGAGGTCGCCGGTGCGAAACCATCCATCGTGGAACGCCGCCGAAGTGGCGTCCGGGCGCTTCCAGTATTCTCGAATGAGATGTGGCGAGCGGATCTCGACCTCGCCAACGAGGTCGTCGCCGAGCACGTTGCCGTTCTCGCCGACGATGCGCGCCGATACTCCAGGAAGCGGCGGTCCCACCGAGCCGGCGCGTCGCTCGCCCTCGTACGGGTTGCTCATGATCATGAGCGCTTCGCTCATGCCGTACCGCTCGAGGATCGTGTGGCCGAATCGATTGCGGAACGCCTCATGGATGTGCGCTGGCAGCGGCGCCGAACCGGATACGAAAAGTCGCGCGCCGGCGCCGATCACGCGGGCTTGATCGTCGCTCACGACCGCTGGATCGAGCAATCTCACGTAGATCGTCGGCACGCCGAAGATCAGCGTCGGCTTGAACTCGGCCATCACGGCCGGCGTCGTGCGATGATCGAATCGCTCGAGGAGCCGCATGCGGCAGCCGCTGATGAGCCAACTGTGCACGCCGTTGCCCAGGCCGTGCACGTGAAAGAGGGGCAGCATCGCGAGGTAGCGATCGGCCTCGCTGACCCGCCACACGGTCGCGAGCGTGATGCCGTTCGCCGCGAGATTGTTGTGCGACAGGACGGCGCCTTTGGCGGCGCCGGTCGTCCCGGACGTGTAGATGATGAGCGCCGGATCGTCGCCATCGATGCTGACGTCCGGGCGCGCGGATTCGCGCGCCGCCGCGGCCCCGCTCAACGCAGCGACGTCCCAGAGCGGCACGCCGTCGGGATAACTCGCGTCGATGTCGCGATCGACGACGGTCGCCCGCGGCTCGGCATCCGTCACGATGTGCCGAAGCTCGCGCTCGCGGTACAGCACGTTCATCGGCACGAAGATCACGCCCAGTCGAACGCAGGCGAGGAAGAGATCGAGGAACTCGACGCGGTTGCCGAGGTGGGCGCAGAGGCGATCGCCGCGCGTCAGTCCGCGCGCGGTGAGCTCGTGGGCCATGCGGCTGGCGCGCGCGTCGATGTCGCCGAAGGTGAGCGAGTGGAGCGCCCCGGCGGAGTCGAGGTACTCGAGTCCGACTCGATCGGTGCGCCCGCGGAACGAGAGATCGAAGAGTTGGGTGAGGTGCATCGACGAAATGGAAGATCCGCTCGGCCCGCCGTGCCGCTGCAGCGGTGTGGAACGTCACAGCCGCGCTCTGCACCGGCGGTTAGCTTGGGATGTAATCGCGCTCCGCGCCAGTGAGGGTCGGCGCCACCCACCGCCAAGCTTCCCCATGGATAACACTCGCACCACCCGGATTTGCCTGATTGTCGCCGTCGCCGTGAGCGCCGCCTGTGGCGGCGGCAGCGCGACCGCGCCGCGCTATCAGCCGCAAGTCTCCAACGTCTCGAACAACTTCGCGTTCCAGGTCACGGCGCTCCAGAACGTCTCGGACGATCTCGAGTACAGCTGGCAGAACGACGGGACGACGGCAAACGTCAACCAGTCGCCGAGCAACCTGTCCGGCACCGCGACGCTCGTCATCCTGAACCCTGCCGGGACGCAGGTCTACTCACGCTCGCTCGCCGAAAACGGAACGTTCAGCACCGGCACGGGCACGTCGGGCAAATGGACCATCCGTGTCCATTTCTCGAATGCGAGCGGTGCAGTGAATTTCCGGGTTCAGAAGCCGTAGCGCGATCGAGGCGAAAGCTCCCCATGTCCCAACGCCACGGCGGAACATTCGTCGCTGAGCTCTGGAAGTATCCCGGTTCCGGCGGCTGGTTTTTCGCGCCCGTACCGGACGAGTACGCGCCTCCCGTCACGCACGCCTGGGGTCGATCGCCGGTGCGCGCGACGGTCGACGGGCACAGCTGGCAGACGAGCGTTTGGCGCGACACCAAGACAAAGCGCACGCTCCTGGCAGTGCCGAAGCGGGTGCGTGGCAAAAAGGGGCGCGGCGACCGCGTGACCGTGTCGCTCGAGTTTTCGCTGTAGCACCTCGCTTCGTCGAATCACTGCCGTCGGTTCCGAGACTTGTCGCGCCAGACGCTTGTTGTCCCGCTGCGCTACTCCCCGCGATAGAAGAAATACTCGGCGGTGTACGGCACTTCCGCGATCTCTCCCACGGCACTGCCAGCCGTCAACGGCGCGACGCCGCCCATCGTGTTCACGCGCTGAATTTGTGTCACGCCATCGAGCACACCAGGTCCCGCGCTCGAGGTGGCGTCGAGCAGCAGCCATGGGATAGCATTCGCGTTCGGCGTGCAGCGTTTGGCAACCGCGGCAACCACGGTGCTTCCGCTCACGCTCTCCCACGTCGGGCCGGCGTAGTGACTGCCAACCACGCTGCTGCGCTGCGGGTCCGCATAGAGCGTCGCCCGCGGTGCGACGAAAACCCAGCTCGTGCCGCTCCAGCGATAGATCTGCACGCCGGCGGCGTACGCATGGAACGTGAGCTCGCCGGAGGCAGCCAGGTCGGTGCAGGTGCCAAGTTCCACGACGGTGAACGAGGGCGCCGTTGGGGCCAAGCGGTTGGAGTCGCCGGAGTCGGCGCAGGCGGTGATCAGGGCGGTGGCAACGATGAGCCACGACCCATGGAACGCATTCGGTTTCATGTTGATGCTCCGTGGGATGTGAGTTCTCTGACGCCAGGAGCTGCGACAAATCCGCGCGACGCCGGACATCGGTTGCCAGGTGGCGTCCCGCGAGCGAATCGCCGGCTCGCGGGACGGCTCTCTCACACGACGGCAACCGCGGCGCCGGTGAGCACGAGCGCCGTGGCCCATATGAGATCGAAGTTGATCCACGCGCGCCGCACCAGGTGCAAGGCCGCACGCTCATACACGACCACCGCCAGCACCGCCGTGACGAGCAGGTAGCCGGCGGTGTGCACGCTCGTCGCCCAAAGCGTCGGCCAGTCCACCGACACCATGCTCGCCATCGCCGCGGAGTGGCTTGCGTGGCCCGAATGGCCTGCGCCCCCGGACTGCATCGTACGCAGCGCGAATGGCGCCGCCATCAAGCCTGCCCCGTGCGCGGTGGCGACCACGAACGACCACGCAGTGAGCTCGCGCCCGGTCGCGCGCATCCCACCCGGGCGCCAGCCCCCCAGACCGGCGTGTCGATGTCCGCGCATCTGCCACACGCCAAGTCCAACGAGCAACGCTGCCGCTACCCAGCGGATGCCAAGGCTCGGCAATACGACGCCGAGTCCCAGCGCGATGGCGACCGCCACGGCGATGGCGAGTGCATGACCGAGGGCGAGCGGTCCGAGTGCGCGCCACACCGCCTGCCGCTCGCCTTGTTGCACGCCCAACGCGACGGCAAAGCGCCAGCCCATTCCGGGGTTGAGACCGTGCAGGGCGCCCAGTGACAGCAGCGCCCCCGCCGCGGCCCACGCATTCGTGGACATCGTCCGCTCAGGAAAAGCAGAACGAGTCGGACGACGCGTCGCCGCCTTGCAGCCGCACCTGGTGCGGACGGATCCCCTCGTCGAACTGCACGAAGAAGCTCGGGTCCAGAGTCATGCTGCCATCGGTCCTGGTGTCGATCTTCGCCATCCAGCCGCGAATGCCATCGGGATAGAACTGCGCGTCCCACGGCGAGTAGAGCGAGTTCGTCACGTAGACGCGCCGACCGTCGCGACTCACCTCCACCATCTGCGGCGCGCCGTTGAGTGGCGCGCCGGGCGCCGCCGGGTGCGCCGCGCGCTCGACGATACCGCCGACGCGGACGGACCCGGCAAACACGGGATTGAACGGATCGCTCACGTCGTAGCGCCGCAGATCGCCGGTTCCGAAGCATGAGACGTAGAGCCAGCGGTCGTCCACCGACAGGTTGATGTCGGTCACGAGCGGCGGTACCGCGCCGAAGCCCTTGAGCAGCGGAGGCAAAAGCGCCGGTGCCGCCGGTTCCGCGGGAATCGTGATGACCTTGCGTGCCTTCCACTCGCCCCGTCCGCCACGCGCCGCCGCGTCGAGATACCAAAGGAAGATCGACGCCGAGAGATCGACGAGCGAGAGAACGACGCCAACGAACCCGTACGCCCGCTTCGGGTTGTGCGCCGGCCGCAGCTCGAGCACCATCTGCTGTTCGGCGCCGAGATCGATCGCCTGCTCATGGCGCCGCGTACGCAGGTTCCACACGTGCAGGGCGTGGCCGTACTTGCCGGCCAGCAGCAGCTCCGGGTTCACGCCGTCCTTGACCATGTTCGGCGTCCCCCACTCGCTGGTGATCATCGTCTCGTGCCCCAGGTGCCAGAAGAAGTCGTAGGCCAGATACTGCGGCCCACGCTCCTGCTCCCACCGACCTTTCACCTCGAACCGGTCATGGTCCAGCGTGAAGATTCCGCCAGGCCCATCGCCGCCGGGGGCGCCGAGTGCATTGATGTAGATGCCGTCGGGACCGCAGTGCACGGTGTGCGGCGCCGCATAGCCCGTCTTCTCCATTACCTCGTCGGCCTCGATCACCTTCACGAGTCGCGGCGTGCGCGGGTCGGGCTGCGTGTCGACGATGTGGATTCGTGACGAATGCGTGCCAGGCACCACGAGGTAGCGGCGCTCGGCGTGCGCATTTGGCGCGTAGGGGCAGAGGTGCGAGCTGCACGCATTCCAGCCGAAGTGGTGGAGCTCGTTTCCGCCCTGTGGGAAATCGACTCGGCCGACCATCTGCCCGTAGCTCGGCGATCCGCGCCGTGTGTCGATGACTCCGATGCCGTCGCGCAAGCCGTTGCCTCCCGGCGCGAGCAGGGCGACGTAGGCAAGCTCCTCCCGGGGCGCCGCGGCGGCGAGCGAGGGCGACGGGTAGAACGTGGGATCCGGTGTCCAGCGTGGCATGTTCGCGCTCCTGATCAGATGTGGGTCCGATCAGGTACTGCGGACGAACGTGCCTCGCGCGGACATGCTGGTTTTGCGCGAGGGCAGTCGCGCGTTCAGCGGTCGCGCGTCAGCGCTGCCAGGGCGGGGCGAAGCCCGGTGGCTGAGCGAGCCGCCGATAGACCACCGCCGAGTCTGGCCTCCCCCACGCCTCGTAAAGCGTCGCCATTCCTGCGTACGTGAGGCGAACGTTCATGTGGGTCGGGGCGATGAAGCGCCGCTGCCTCGCCACGGCATCGCGGTAGAGCGAGTCCGCCTCGGTGAACCGTCTTTGCAGTGTAAGCACGCCGGCGATGCGCGCGCTGGCTGCGGCGATGATCGCATCCCAGGTGCCGGGTACGCCCTGACGGATGACGAGAGCCTGCCGGTACAGCGCTTCGGCCGAGTCGAGCGCTCCGCGCTTCGCGAGCACGTCGGCGAGATAGCCGAGCGCGCCGGCATATGTCGGATGGGTCGCACCGTACGCCTTCCCGAAAATCGCGACCGCATCGCGGGTGAGCCGCTCCGCGTCCGGCGAGTAGCCATCGCGGGTGAGCACCAACCCGAGCCCGAGCATGCCCGATGCGGTCCCGAGGTGCGTCGGCCCGAGCGTGCGTTGTTGCAGCGCGAGCCCCTGGCGGATCAGCCGTTCGGCCTCCGCGGCGCGGCCGTGTCGAGCGAGCACGCTGCCAAGGGCGTTCATCGCCTCCGCCGTCTCCGGATGCTCGTCCCCGAACGCCGCACGGCTCTCATCGAGCGCCTCGCGGGCGAGCGACTCTGCTTCCGCGCGCGTGGTCGTCCGCTCGTCGAGCAGGTCCGCGAGTGCGTATGTGATCAGCACGCGTTCGAGGTGCGGACGGGGGAATGCCCGTCGCGCCGCCGCGACTGCTTCGCGGCGCGCCCGCTCGGCGCCAGCGACGTCGCCGCGCACGGACAGCGTGCCGCTGAGAGCCAATAGATCGTACGCCAACGCCGAGTCGGCGGCGGCGCGGCGGTCCACCGCTATCGCCTCGCGCCGGTAGGCCTCGGCGGCGGCGACGTCGCCGAAGAAGCCGACGAAAGGCGCGAGCTGGCGGAGGCTCGCCGCGACGTCGGGATGCGCGTCGCCGAGCAGTACGCGTCTGGCGCGAAGCGCGTCGCGCGCGAGCGAATCCGCTGCACCGTATTCACCCTTCGACCACAGTACGCTCGCGAGCCGGGCCTCGAGGTCGGCCGTCTGGACATTGACCGCGCCACCGTGCGCGCGACGCAGTTCCAACGCCCGTCGAAGCAGCTGGGACGCGAGTGGCAGGTCGTCGAGGCTCGCGTGTACGCGACCGAGCGCCTCGAGCATCCGCGCCTGCGCGAGCGGCTCGCCCCCGAGTCGCTCGGCCCGCGCAACGCCGCGGCGCAGCAGGTCAGCGGCAGTCAGCGTATCCAGGCGCCCCTCCGTGGGGTCGCTCGCCTCGAACATGCTGACCAGAAAGCCGGTGACCGCCTCCGATTCGCCAAGTGCGCTCTGTGTCCGCTGGAGCGCCATCGCTGCACGGTCGCGCTCCCGCGCAGCAACGGCGGCGAGGCGGAGCGCCACTCCAGCGCCAATCAGCAGCAGCAGCACGCTGGCCGCGGCAAAGGCAGACGCGGCGCGATGGCGATGCAGCAGCTTCTCGAGCCGGTACCATCGGCTCGGGCGCTGCGCGAGCACTGGGAGCTCGTCCAGGTAGCGTCCCACATCCGCCGCCAGCAGCTCGGCCGATCCGTAACGGCGCCCGGGTTCTTTGCGGAGTGCCATACCGACGATGGCGTCGAGGTCTCCGCGGAGGTGGCGACCGAGCTTCTCCGGCGTCGTATCACGCGCCGCGGCCACCGCCCCGTCGCGCACGGCAGCCACGCTCGGCCGCTCAGGCTCCCGCTCGCACACGGCCTCGAAGACCGCGCGCGGGGAGTCGGTGTCGATTCGGTGTGCCGGGCTCCCCACAAGCAGCTCGTAGAGCAGCAGGCCGAGCGCGTAGACGTCACTCGCGGTGGTCAGCGAATCCCCACGGACCTGCTCCGGGCTCGCGTACGCGGGCGTCATCATGCGAAACGCGGTCCGCGTGACCGGCTGCTCAGTGCCGGCCAGGCTCGGGTTCAGCAGCTTCGCGATCCCGAAGTCGAGCAGTTTCACTTCGCCGGCAGGCGTGACGAGCACGTTGCCCGGCTTGAGATCCCGGTGCAGAACGAGGTTCTGATGCGCGTGGTGAACTGCCGCGCACACGTCCTGGAACAACCGCAGGCGAGCGGCGATGCCCAGACGGTGGCGATCACAGTAGTCCGTGATCGACAGCCCCTCGACGTACTCGATGACCAGATACGGGAGCTGGCCATCCGAAACCCCGCCGTCGAGAAGCTGAGCGATGTGCGGGTGAGAGAGTGAGGCGAGGATCTGTCGCTCGGCCACGAAGCGGCGATGGAGCTCCTCGGCGTCCGGACTTGCGCGGAGGACCTTCACAGCAACCCGCCTCCGGAACTGACCGTCGTCGCGCTCGGCGAGGTATACCACGCCCATGCCGCCGCGGCCGATCTCGCGCACGACGCGGTATGGGCCGATGCGCCGGTCGCGCAGCGGCTCGGCGGCGAGCGCCGTCGTCGCGGGGGTCAAGCGCCGCTCGAGGATTCCGGCGGGCGACTCGTGCGCGGCAAGCAGTGCCCCGACCTCGGCGCGCAGCTCGGCGTCGTGCGCGCAGCGATCGCTCAGCCAAGCAGCGCGCCGGTCGGGGCTGAGGTCGAGCGCGTACTCGAACACTTCCTCGATCTCGGCGCGTCGCACGGGCGAGAGCGGCAGCGGGCTCACGGCTCGGGGAGCTTCGTCTGGGCCCCGCGCTCAGCCAGCGCCCGGTAGAGCCAGGCGCGCGCCTTCACCCAGTCACGACGAACGGTGCGCTCGGTGACGCCGAGTACTTCGGCGATCTCGCGCTCCTCCATGCCGCCAAAGAAGCGGCACTCGACGACCTGCCGCTGGCGTTGGTCGAGCTCGTCGAGCGCGTCGTTCAACGTCAGAAGCTCGTCGACGTCGAAATCGGCGACCCAGTGACTGCCCGAGAGCGTCGCGCGCTTCCAGCCGCCGCCGCGCTTCGCCGCGTGGTGATGCCGCGCCTCGTCGATCAGCACCTGGCGCATCGCGCGCGCGGCGATCGCGAAGAAATGCGCGCGGTCAACCGCTGCCTCGGCGCCGCCGACGGAAAGCTTGACGTACGCCTCGTGCACCAGCTCCGTCGGGCGCACGCTCTGCGGGCCGAACCCCCGGCCGAGCTGCCGCCGCGCGAGCCGACGAAGGTCCTCGTACACGAGCGGGACGATGCGGTCGATCGCACCCGCATCGCCATCGCGTGCGGCACGGAGAAGACGCGTTACCTCTCCAGTCCGAGCTGCCGCGGGTGCAACCTGCATGGGCGAAGTCCCTCGTTCGCGCGAGGAGGCAAACTTGTGCGGCGGACCAGAGCGAGACAAGCCACTGGCCCGGGGTCCAGCTTATGAATGCGCTGAATGCCCCCGGGACCGGACATGGGCGGCGGACTCGCCCGTCGTCCGCGGCCCGCGGCCCAAATTCAGCGGCAGACTTCGCTCCAGGTCTGATCCCACAGCACGTAATCACCGTCGTCCACGATGAAGTGGCTGCTGACCATGAGCGAGTAGGAGTCGCCCGATACGGGCGCCACGAAGCGGATGATGTCGGCCGTGCGCACGTCCTCGTTCAGGTAGTCCTCGGCGCGCGTGGTAATGTGCTCCGTCATCAGACCGCGAAAGGACGTGCCGGTCGTGAGCCCGACGCCGGTGAGATCGTACGTGGCGGATTTGAAGTTGAAGTGGTAGACGCCCGACGCGTCCTGAAAGCGCAGCACTTCGTAATGCAGCTCGCCCGTGACGTGGATCGTTTCGCCGGCGCCCCCGTTGCCGCAGGAGAACCAGACGTACTGGTCGATCGGCCGACTCCGCGTCGTTACGCCATCGGCGTCGGCGGAAACGGTGCGGCGCGCCGAGGCGCCCGTGGTCGTCGGGGCAACGGAGTCGGTACTGCTGCAGGCTGCGGCGAACGCGACGGTGGCGGCCGCGATGCCGCGGAAGATGATGGAGCGCATGGATGCCTCTCTCTCGTGTGGGTTGGACTCGATGTGTACGAATCGGTCTACTCCACTCCGAGCCTCCGGCGGACATCGCCGACACGAATCACCCGGGCCGCAGGCGGGCACTCGGTCCCGCGGGCCGTTCGCTCGCAGATTTCGCCGCGATGCCATCGGTCCGACGCCGGTGAGCCCGCACCGGGTGGTCGACGATGGTCGCGGATGGTCGCCGACAACCCACCTGACGTCGAACACCGGGCGAAGTCTTGCTCAATCAGTAGTTCTAAATCTGAATACGCTCACACCTATCTTATCGACCCCGCGCTCCTCTTGGTCTTGCGGATCAAAACCGCCCGCGCGATGGAGGGCGCACCGGACCCTGCAACTGACCGTTGACGAAGATCCACTCCTCACCAGCCAAGTTGTCGCTAACCTGGTCAATCGAGAACGCCGCGTGAGGGTCACGCCGAGGCTGCAGATTCTGCGACCACCCCGGCACTACGGCCACTGCGACGGTTTGTGGTGCTGACGCAAACCCGAATCGCGGCAATGGAAAGTGGGCCGTCTGCAACGGCTCGAGACGGCCGATCAGCCATTCGTCCTTCTCGCCGACCAGATACACCTGAACCCGATCGCGACCCTGGTTGTGGAAGGTGATCGTGCCACTCGGCGCCAGATCTTCGCGCGCCGCGCCGCCGACCCTGACGCACGATGCACTCATGAGAAACGCGGCCAACGTGATCAAGCCGCGGGTGTTCGCAATGCCCATCATCTGCTCCGGTGAAGGCCACGGCCGTCGTGGCCGTATCTTCACCACCGCAAAATTGAGCCGAAACAGGTCATGGCCCTCTGGTTGAATTCTGAACACACGCAGAGAGCCCAATACACGCGATACCGGCTCGACGTTCGGTAACCGTGCCGATCTGCGGTTTTGCGCGAATACGGCGTGATGAACCGGCCTGTGCTCGATTTCTTTGGATCGCCGATCGGCGGCAACGTTCAATCAGTCGCTCGCGCCGATTCCGGATGGATCGCGAGCGGCGGCCAGCAGCCTGCGCGCTCCACGCGCAGGGCTTGGAGACGCGGAATGATCCGGTCGGCGATGGAGAGCGCGGCTGCCTGATACGTGCCGGTCACGGCGATCGATCGAATGCCCGCTGCGTGCGCTGCTTCCAATCCGGCGGGCGTATCCTCGACGACGACGCACATCGCCGGATCGACGCCGAGCTGGCTCGCGGCGGTGAGATAACCTTCGGGATGCGGCTTGCCGCGTTGAATCTCGTCAGCTGGAACGAGCACCTTCGGCATCGGAAGTCGGGTGTGTCGAATCCGGAGCGTGGCGACAGCGCGAACGCCCGACGTGACGATCGCCCACGCATTCGGCGGCAAGCGCTCGAGCAGTTCCCTCGCGCCGGGCACCTCGAACACGCCGTCCGTCGTCGTCGACTCGATGGATGCGATCGCCGCCGCCTCGTCGGCAGCGTTCAAGTGCGGCGCGACTAGCTGCACGGTCTCGATCGTCCGGCGCCCGTGCGCGACTTCCATGACTCGATCGGGATCGAGTTGTCGCCGAACCGCCCAATCGCGCCAGCTCTTCTCGACACAGGCCGTGGAGTCGACGAGCACGCCGTCGAGGTCGAACAGGATTGCCGCGCACCGGATCAGAGATCGATCAATCGGCATTCCGGGTTCCTGCGACGGGACGTTCAGAAACGTCTCGGCGTGTGAGGTAGACAGTGTAGTCGAGCGAGGGGAGAGCGGCTGTCGAACTACCACGGGATTCTCGAGCCGCGCGCGACGAAACGCAATCATGACGTTCGCGTTTGTTCGCCGACGCGTGGAGCGCTATTGTCCAACATGCCACGCAAGGATGGCAAGCCCGCGAAGCGGGCCGGACGATCGATGCCCGCATTCACCAAACCGTCGGCGGCGACGGTGAGCGCGTTCGAGCGCGCGACTGAGCGGCTGGCGGGTGCCGAGCATCGCACCATGTTCGGGTATCCATCAGTGTTTCTGAACGGCAACATGCTGGCGTCGATCTTTCAGGACCGCATCATGGTCCGGTTGTCGGAGATCGATCGCGCCGCCGCGACCGCGGCTGGAGCCAAGCCGTTCGAGCCGATGCCGGGGCGGGGGATGAAGGAGTACGTCGAGCTGCCGGCGACCGTCGTCGCCGATTCACGTGCGCTGCGCCAGTGGATCGAGCGCGGCCGGGGCTATGTGAGCGCGCTCCCCGCAAAGCCCAGGAAGAAATCGAAGTAGATCGGCTCGAGGCCCGGCTCGACCAGGCGGAGAGCGGACTGCCGGAGGCCGCCGAGTGCCGCGGCCTCCGGAGCGCTTCACGGGTTGGGCCGAGGGCTCGGCACGCTGTACAGGAACCCCGTGTACTGCATTTCCTCCCACGTCTGATCGCCCCACCACACGTCCTTGGTGGCGTCCGGGTTGTGCTTGTTTCCAGTCGAGTTGTCGTACCAGGCCATCGACCTGATCTTGGCGCCCGCCGGGATCTCGAGCGGCGTGGCGAACATGTAGTACGTCTGCCAGTTGAAGTCGTAGCGTGGCACGTCCAGGATCACTTGCGACGTTCCGTCCGGCTTGTCGAGCGTGTACTGCCAGCGCGTCCCGCGAAGGTGAGTGTGCGGCATGAGACCCCAGATCCGCACCGGCCGCCCGATGCCAAGTTCTGCCGGAACGGAGACGTCCTTGGCGCCAGCGGGAATATGGAGCGACCCATTATAGAAGTGTGATGCAAAGATCTCTTCGCCGGGCGCTTCCCTGGCGAAGTGGAATCCGATGGCGGTGCGATCCTTCGCCTCGTGCCCGTGCGCCGTGTAGTGCATCTGGAAGGTCAGCACGGTGCCCGCGCGAATCCGCATGGCGGTGCCCTTCGGGAACTCGAGGACGCTGTTTCCGGGCACCTCGGTGGCGAAGAGAACGCCCATGTTTCGCGGCGGCGGATGCAGCGTGTCAAGGCGCGGCGGATCGTGCAGCGTCGCCTGCTCCGGTATCCGAATGAACAGCGGCGTCCTCGCGGGAGCGCCGACCGGCGGAGCCGCGGGTGCAGTCGCGGCCGCGGGCTGCGGCGCGCGCGCGTAGACGAGCACGTGGTGCACCACTTCGCGTGCACCCGGCAGAATCTCGATCGACTGCACCCACTTGTCTTCCGTGAAGCCAGTCGGCACCTGGAAGTACTGATATTCGACGGTGCCCGATGCCGGCACGGTGAACTCGTCCTGCATCGCGACGATGGCGTCCGGCGTTCCGGCCATCCACTTGTCCGGATACTCCGCCTTGGGCGGCAGCTTGGTCGCGTCGCCCAGTTTGGCGCCTGCCTCGATCCACCGCAGGATGGTCTGCTTGTCCGTATCGGACAGGCGGCGGTCGTTGCGGAACACGCCGTGCGGCCCCTCGGCGTGCCACGGCGGCATGTCCCCCGCCGACACCGCGTCGTGGATCTCGTCCGTCTTCGCCCTGGCACTGTCGTACTCGACGAGCGAGAACGGCGCCATCCCGCCGGAGTGGTGACACGCCGTGCAATTCTTGTAGAAAATGGGCGCGATGTCGTTGGCAAACGTGGGATCGGCGTTCCGCGCGGCGAGCGTCACCGGCCGGCGCGCGATCGCGCCGCCGATCACAACAAGGCTGACGCCGACCATCTGCGCGGCGCGGACACCCGCACGACGCCGGCGCGCGCCAGCAGCGAATCTGATCCGGGTCTTCATGGAAATGACGGGTTGAGGGATCGTCGGAAGCCGTCAAATCTTGTATTGGTGCTGTGTCCAGCGCCAGAAGCCCAGTCGCGCGACTCTCCTCGGAACGGCTCTCACGCCACCTTCCGACACTCCTCAGTCCGCCGTCACGACGATGGTCCCCGCGGCCTTGTCGCCGAGCCTCTGATGCGACTCTCCGAATATGAAGATCCAATCAATCGGGCCGAGGATCGCAAAGATGTTTCGGACGAACGACTTCCCGAACGTACACGGCTTGCCGGTGGCGGCGTCCACGACGCGCACGCCGAGCATCTGCTTGGCAAAGCTCTGGCCCTCGTGCAGACCGTCGCCCAGGAACAGGTAGAAGAACGTCCACGCCACGCCGAGTACCGCGATCGGCGCCGCGAGCCCGCCGCTGAACCGGGCGATGATACCGGCAGCGACCGACGGCAAAGCTGCGAACGACGCGTCGATCAGCTGACCGATCAGCCGCGTCCCTCGTGATGCCGGACCGAGCGTGATTCCGCCCTCGGTCGTTATCCCGAGCGGCGGCTTGGGCCTGACGTCGATACGGTCCGCCATGTCACCTCGCTGGAGCGATCGCCACGCAGCGCGCGACCAACCTACTGACGCGGGTTGGCGCTCGTGAGCTCCGAGGGGAGCACCGGCGTCACCGCCGCTGGCACGCCGCGCACGAAACCGATGTAGTCCGTCGGCGCAGGCTCGGCGCCGCTCTGCCGCAACAGCAGGTTGATCTTGCCGCGATGATACTGCCCGTGCAATGCCACGTGGAGCAGAATGTCGACGATCGCGGTGCGAAAGCTCTGCCCCGCGCTGTTCGTGTATTCGATTTCATTCGTCAGGGCGCTGGCGTCGAGGGCGTTTAGAAAACGTTCATAACCCTCGCTCAGCTCCTGGCGGAGAACGTCCGCTTCGTCGATGCGGAGCACCGGCCATACCGCGACCGGCGACGGCCGGGACTCGAGTCGAGCGAGCCACACGGCCGCGGCGCCGAGGACGTGGTCGTACTCGCGCCAGGCCGTGGCAAACTGAGGATTCTCACGAAGGGCGGCGAAGAGCTTTGCGTCGGCCCACGCGGTGTGAGCGAAGGATTGGCGGAGGAGCTGCAGGGCATCCATTCGGCGTGTCCTCGTACGTTTGGTCGTGCCTTCAGTGCTGTGCCCGGTTGACGGACGGGGCCGGGCGCATTCGAATGGTATCGGGGCGGGGGATGATCGACCAAGGGAGAGCTCGAGCCATGTCACACACGCGACCAGATGTGTTCACGCCCGAGGCGCTCGGCGCCAACCGTCGAGGCGAGTTGACCGACGCACAGCTGCGTGGCTTTCGCGGCCTGTCACGCTCCAGGCGCAAGAGTGCGTTCGGCAGCGCCGCGCTACTCGTTGCGGGTGCGGTGCTCATCGGCGGGTTCGCGTCGCCATCGGCCTCGCCGGCGCTGCGAGTGCTGATACCGCTCGTGTGCCTCGTCATCGCTGCGTTCCTCGTGGTCCGCGCGATCACCGGAGTCGATGCGCTCGCGCGCGACCTCAGGGGCCGCGAAGTCCAGTTCGTCGAAGGCGCGATCGGCAAACGTCGCCTGGGCGGCGGGCGCGCTCATGACAGCCTGTTTCTCGACGTGGGCGACAAGCGGTTCAAGGTGTCGCCCGCCACGTATGATGGGGCGCCGGATGCCGGCTACGTTCGACTATACTTTTTGCCGCACAGCCGCAAGATCGTGAACCTCGAGGTACTCCCGAACCCGGCGTTCGAAAATGGCGTGACACCGGCGGACCTCGCTCGCCAGGCGACGCCGCAGGCTGTATCTCGAACGCTCGGCGCCGCGATGCTCTTGCGCTCGCGACGAGAGAGCAACGAAGCTCGCGCCAGTCTGGCTGCTCTGGGCGATGCAATGCAGTCGATCTTCGCGGCCCCTGCCCCGCCGGCGCCCGGCGCTCGCGATCCGCGTCCACTCGATGAGGCGATCGTCGGCACGTGGAGCAACGGCTTCATGACCGTCGCCTTCCTGGCCGACGGTAGCGTCACGGCCGACATGCTTGGCCGCCAGCAGCGCGGTCGCTGGGCGGTGGACCCGAGCGGCCGCCTGCGCGCCGACGTGATGGGCCAGCACCAAGCCGCCGAGGCGTGGATTGCCGGCGACCGGCTCACGATCTCGGCGGACGGTCAGGGTCTGACGTTCACGCGTCAGCAGTGAACGTCCGGGTCAAGGCGCGGCGACTTTCGCCGTCTTGATGCGATCGAGCTTGGGAAAATCGCGATCGAGGTAGGAGTTGCCGGCTCGTTGAATCAGCTCCTGGTCGGGCGACTCGCCGTATCCACTGTAGAGCGAGTCGACGACACTCATCCCGTCGACGACGCGTCCGATCGGCGCGAACCCCATGCCGTCGAGCTGGGGGTTGTCGGCGAGGTTGATGAACAGCTGGTGCGTGCGCGTGTTCGGGCCTTGCGTGGCAAAGACGATCGTTCCACGCGCGTTGGTGTGCGTCACCGAATCGTCCGGCACGCGCTTGTCCCACGGCTTGTTCCGCGCCGGGTCTGCGTTGAGCCCGAACTGCACGACGAATCCGGGCACGACGCGGAAAAACCGCGAGTCGTCGAAGAACCGCTCGTTCACGAGTGTGTAGAAGCGATCCGCGCCCTTTGGAGCCCAGGCGCGCTCGATCTGAACGACGAATGGCCCGCGGGTCGTCTCGAAGGTCACGCGAAAGGAATCGGGTGCTTGTTGCGCGGCCGCTCCAGTGCCCGAGCTTTGCGACGAGCGTTCATTGCACGAGACGACGAGCGGGAGCACGGCGATGCTGACGGCAAGAATGATTGGTGAGCGCATGATCGTGATGGAACGGGGGTGGCTCTCGCACGGAGGCGTGAAGTGCGGTGCGGTTAATCCGCACTCGGATAAATAGCGTGCCCATAAGCGACGGGCAGCCGTTGTCGCTTTCGAATGCGGACCGCACGTGACGTACTCGTCCGGGTCGGCTTCTAACGGCCGGCGGGCAGAGCCGGTATGTTTGCCAACCCCTTCCTGCGCTCGGCCCCAAAACATGCCAAGATTCAGTGCGCTGATCGCACCCGCGATCGTGCTCACCGTTGCCGCGCATTACCCGCCGGCGCACGGCGGGCTTCCGCCGGTCGAGCCGAACGACAATCGCGCCGCGGCCGGCGTGATGAAGAACGGTGTGCTCGAGGTACAGCTCGAGGCGCGCGAAGGCGCGTGGCGCCCCTATGGTGCCAAAGGGCCGTCCATCACCATCCAGGCGTTCGGCGAGCGGGGCAAGCCGCTCCAGACGCCGGGCCCGATGATCCGCGTCGTCGCCGGCACGCGCATCCACGCCACCGTCACCAACTCGGCGACCGGGACGCTCGTCGTGCATGGACTCGCGGCGCGCCATCGTCCGATGATGGACACGCTCGTCGTACCCTCCGGCGCGACGCGCGAGGTCACCTTCGTCGCCTCTGACCCGGGAACGTTCTTCTACTGGGGAAGCACGACCGGCGTCGGGTTCGGCAATCGCTATTTCGAGGACGTGCAGCTGAACGGCGCGCTGATCGTCGATCCGGTCGGCGCGCCTCCGCGTCCGGACCGTGTGTTCGTCGTCCAGTGGCACAATCCACAGAAGCTGCCCGACGGGACGCCGAACTTCTCCAACACCTTCTTCACCTTCAACGGAAAACCGTGGCCGTACACCGAGCGCCTCTCGTACGACCAGGGCGATTCGGTGCATTGGCGCATCATCAACACCACGGCCGACGTGCACCCGCTTCATCTGCACGGCTTCTATTTCCGCGTCACCGCACGCGGCGACCTGCAGCGCGACACACTGTACTGGGCGGCGCAGGAGCGCATGGGTGTCACGGAGCTGATGGACGACGGCACCACGATGGACCTCTCGTGGCTCGCCGATCGGCCGGGCGGCTGGATCTTTCACTGCCATCTCAACTTCCACGTCCTTCCCAATCCAACCCTCGGCGCCGCCATGAAATCCGACAGCGCGCGATTGCACGAGATCGTCTCGGCGCCGGACATGGGCGTGATGCAACAAGGACACGCGATGGACAACCACGCCGAAACGGGAATGGGTGGTCTCGTCCTCGCGATGAACATCAAGCCGTCCGCGAGCTGGAAACCGTACGCGGGACCTCGCGAGCGACTGCGGCTCTTCATCCAGACCGATTCGCAGCCCGGTGATACGGCGCGGCGCTTCGGCTACGCGCTCGCCACAGCCGGCGAGATACCCGATCCACGCGCGCTCAAGTGGCCCGGCCCGCCGCTCATCCTGCACAAGGGAAAGCCCACGAGCATCTGGGTGATCAACAATGCCCCGGAGCCGTCACAGGTACACTGGCACGGGCTCGAGATCGACAGCTACTACGACGGTGTGGCGGGTTTGAGCAGCAATGCCGGCATGGTGTCGCCGATGATCATGCCGCGCGACTCGTTCCAGGTTACGCTCACGCCGCCGCGCGCCGGCAGCTTCATGTATCACACGCACATCAACGACATCCGGCAGCAGAGCCATGGGCTCTACGGCCCGATCATCGTGCTCGACTCGGGGCAGACCTGGGACCCGGAGAACGACTTGATCTTCCAGTCAGGGACCGATCCGACCGACAATCCGATTCTGAACGGAAGCAAGGCGCCACCCGAGCTCACGCTGCACGCGGGCAAGCCGTATCGCTTCCGGCTGATGAACATCACGCTCGACAATCCGATGAACGAGCTCTGGCTCACGTCGTCGACGGGCGGCGCGGCTCTGTGGACGCCGATCGCCAAAGACGGCTTCGACCGGCCGCCGTGGCAGCGCGGGAAGCTCTTGTCGCGCCAGCGTGTGAGCATCGGCGAGACCTACGATTTTCGCGTCACGTTCCCCGACACGGGGACCTACGCCATGGAAGGCCGCATCGGCACGGGCTTCATCTACGGCCGACAGCCAATCCACGTCGTGAAGTGAACCGGCGAGTTCGCGCTCGCCGGTCGCGCTAGGCGGTACGCGGTCCCGCGATGGCGAGCGCGCGATCCGCCTCGAGGCACTGATAGACGATGATGAGCGCGGCCGAGAGCGCGACGATCTTCTGCGCGACTACCTGCGTGACCAACCCTCCGGGTGCGCTGACGCGTGGTCCCCAGTCGAGAATGCCGACGTACGCGGCGAGAATCACCGTGAGCACGGCCCACGCCACGCCGACGCGCCGCGGCAGGCGGGGCTCGTAGTAGGTCGCGAGCGTCATCAGCACGCCAACCAGCGGGAACGCTCGAAAGGCGACGCGTGTGAGCAGAATGTGGAGCGACAACATGCGATCCTCGGGCGTCACCGCCACTCCAATGAACGATGCGCACACGAGTACGGCAACCACGCCAGCACCGCGCGCCAGTCGCCGTGCCGCCTCATTCGAGTAAAGTCGAATGAGGCCCACGAGCGCGCCGCCCAATCCCACCACGAGTGTGGTCAGGCTGACGACGAAGAGAATCGCTCCGAGCGTGTTCACCCTTCCATCGTGCGCGACCGTCATGCCGAGGTCGCTCAGGAAGTTGTGCGTGAGCGAGTATCCCTGCGTCGCGTGATCTCGGAAGGTGCCGCCTGGATAGGTCCAGATTGCCACGGCCGCCAGGCCGCCGGCGAGGGTGGCCGCGCGACGGCCGAGGGTGAAGATCGTCATGCCATTCCGCCGAGTGTGGATGAACCGGATCGTGCTCTACTGATCTTCAGTCGCCTTTGACAAATCCGAGCGGCCGCTTCCAGCAAACGTTCGTCCGGGCGCGTGGCGAAGAGGGCGCCTGCTCAGCGCGAGGAGTGATCGGTTCCACTCCGCCTCATCCGCGTCAATCCGTGTCCAAAAGTAGTTGCAGTTGTCGTTGCAGTTGCAGTGCCCCTCGTCAGTCGATCCGGCCAAGATACTTGTCGAGCCAGGCGAGGACTTCAGTCACCATCTGGCTGCGCTGCGCGCGCACGTCGTGCGGCGCTTCGAGAACTGCGTGGCGTTTGTCCGCCTGGCTGGTGCCAAGCATCCGAAACAGCGGCTCCTGCGATCTCTCGAGCGAGAACGAAAAATCGTAGCGGCCATTCACCATCAGCACAGGGCGGGTGATTCGCGGCGCGAAGTCGGCCTGATCCTGACCGGCGATCGGACGGCCCAAAAAGAACCCGCCGTCCAGAAACACCAGCGCTTTGAGCCGGTCCTGCAGCAACGACGTGTAGATCACACCCTCCGCCGCGCCCATGCTCACGCCAAGGTATGCGAACCTGGTGGTGTCGATGTCGCTGCGCGTGGCTAGATAGTCGAGCGAGCGCGCCGCGTCCTTGTACCGCTGTACGATGATGTCCATCGGCTGATCGGCGGCCGGCAGCGCCCCGCGCAGCCGGCGCTCGTACGTATCCTGATACACCGGGTACATCACCGCCCGGCCGCTCTTCACGACGTAGTCGAAGAAATCGATGTCGCCGAGGTCCTTGCTGTCGGCAATGTCGTCGACGCGCGCACTGGGAAAGAACAGGACGGTTTGGTATGGCGGACGGACGTTCTTCGGCAGGAACAGGTACGCCGGCATGCGCGTGCTGCCGTATGCCGGATCGAACGTCACCTTCTCCTCACGCCAGTCGTGCGTGTCGGCGACCACACCTTCCACTGTCGCGTTGAGCGGGGATCGGTTGTACGCGTACATCGCGCGATAGGCGCGGAACACGGGGTCCGGCGCCGGTGTCGCCTTGCTGAAGTCCCGCTCGATCGGGTGGATCGCCGCGCCGAGTTCCGGCGCCGGCTCCTCCAGATCACGCAGGCACCTGAACCCGTTGCTCGGCGATCGATCGAACGGCGACAGCGCTTCCGCTTCGCTGTAGATGTATGGCTGCGAATTCCACGCGCCGCCGAGCAATAGATGCCGGTCCGGCGGCATCGCGTTCGCGATCCACTCGCGGACGTTCCCGGCCAGGTCGAATGTCCCGTACGGCCCCACCGCGCCTTTGAAAGAACCGACGGGCGCCAGCGCGGCACGCGAAATATTGCTCACTTGCACGGTATAGCCGGCGAGGTCGGGCTCCGCGACGCGAAACCACTGGGCGAGCGTCGGCAGCTGCTTGCCCGCAAAGGCCGCGTACGCCGATGCCTCGTACCAGCTGACGCCGGACACCGGGTAGTCATCCTGGCCCGCCGGATATCGCCCGCCGTCCCACGTCGACGGCCCTGGGCGATCAGAGCGATCCCGGAACAGCGGCATCGCCTGTTCCCACGTCAGCTCGTGGCCGTCTTTTACGAAATTCTCATGCCAGAACTCTCGTCGCCGGTAGCCGCCGCTGTCGACGAACTGCTGGAACTGGCGGTTGGTGACCTCGAACTTGTCGATGTAGAACGGCGGAAGCTTGTACGGTCCCACCCAGCCGATGAAAGCGATCAAGTTCGTGAATCCGCTTCGGGGAACCCACACCATTCCCGGCGGTGCCTTCTGCGCGGAATCCAGTGCGAACACCATCTCGTCATCGGTCGGCGGCGCGGACACGAACGGCTCCATCCCGGCCCTGGAAATCCGCCAACGGAAGTATCCTCGCGGCACGGTCACCTTCTCGAGCGGCGTAACGCCGAGGCGGTACCACGAGCTGTCCGGATGCGGGTAGTCCTGGATCTCGACCGTGGCGCCGGATGGCGAAGACTTGATCGAAATCACCGACGTATGCTCGCGGCGCATGCGCGCGATCGCGGTATCGGAGGGCAGATACTCCTGCGCCCTCGCCAGCAGTTGGAAGCCGGCAACCGCATTCTGCCCGGCGAGGAGTCGCGTGAACTCGGGCATGGCCGCCTCGTGCGCCCAACGCCGTTGCTCCGATCGGCGATACAGCAGTGTGGCTGGAATTCCGAGCGCGAGGATGATGCCCAAGGCCACCGCGGTTTGCGCCTTGCTGAACCGAACGCCACGCGACTCCTGGGGTAAGGTCGCGCCCGTGATCGTCGCGAGCGCGGCCGATGCATCGGTCACGAGCTCCGACGCCGATTGATAGCGCTGGTCGACGTCGCGCTCGAGGGCGCGCCTCGCGATCCGTTCTACCGGCTCGGGAACCTCAGGCCGCGCCTCGCGCAACGGACGTGGTGTCTCGAGTGTGATGGCGCGGACCAGCGCTCGATTCGTCGGCGCCTGAAACGGCGGCGCGCCCGCCAATGATTCGTACAACAGCGCGCCGAGGCTCCACAGGTCCGTGCGCGCGTCGACGGCGTCGCCGAGGATCTGCTCGGGCGACATGTAGAGTGGCGTGCCGACGCTGCATCCGACTGCTGTCAGCGTTCGCGACTGGTCGTTCGATTCGGCGGCTTCGCGAAGCTTGGCGACACCGAAGTCGAGGACCTTCGCGCGGCCTTTGGGCGTGATGATGACGTTCGCCGGTTTGAGATCCCGATGCACGACGCCATGCTCGTGCGCCTCCTCGAGCGCCGACGCCACCTCGACTGCCATGGACAGCGCGTCGCGCAACGACATCCGTCCAGTCGTCAACCGCTCGGCGAGCGTTTGCCCCGGCACGCACTCCATCACGATGTAGTCGGCGCCATCAGCGGCGCCGACGTCGTACACCGTGGCGATGTTCGGATGGCTGAACCTCGCCAGAGCGAGCGCCTCTCTTCGAAAGCGCTCGCGCGCCTCCTCGTCGGCGAGCACGCCGGGCGCGAGGACCTTGATCGCAACCTCTCGCTGCAAGCGAGTATCGCGAGCGCGATACACGGCGCCCATTCCACCGGAGCCGAGGAGGGCGACGATCTCGTATGGCCCGATAGCGGAGCCGGGTGCGAGGGTCATTGGCCTTCAAGGGGAGCGGGGAAGGGACTCGGGACGGTCATCGACCGTCGAATCCCTTGATTTTGCCCCGTCCCGAGGCCGGGTCAAGAGCGGCCGGGCAGCAGTGCGATGCCCGGCTCGCGCACTACGCGACGGCTGCCGTCACTCCCGCTTGCCGCCCACCACGTCCGGGCGTACCGCGAGGATGAGAGCCTGGGTGGAGACACTCGGCCCCGTTCCCGGCCGCGGCCGCTCGTCGACTTCGACCGCCCCACTCCCGAGGACCACCGTCTGTCCGAGCGGCACGGTGAGTCCGGTCGAAAATATTGCGCCGGCGCTTGGCGGTGATTGCTGCGAGAGTTGGATCGTGAGCGGAAGGCTGCCCATCCCGTTGCCGGCGACCGACTCGACGGTCCCGTGCACGCGGTATACCGCGGGCCCATGGCTCGCCTGGTTCGTGCCGAGCGTCACCGAGAACTCGGTGTCTTCGTTCGTGGCGACGCTTCCCTGGGAGATGAGTCTGTAGCCCTTGAACCGGAACATCGAGCGGAGCGCGGCGCCGATGTCCCCCGGCAGATCGTCGCCCGCGCTGTCCGTTGCCGCAATGAGCTGGAAGTTGAGTCGGACCGGCGCGGACGCTTTGTCGCGCTCCCTTAGCAGGCTGTCGACGACACGCAGGGTGCTCTGTGACGCGCGGACCGTGAGCTCGTGCGAGCTCGCGCCCGAGAACACGCCCGACATTGGGCCTTGCACGTAGGGAGTGATCAGCCGTGCCGCCTGCGTCGTGCTCAGCCGCCGAAGCGTGTACGTGCGCACTGGAAGTTGCGGACCGCTGCTGGCCGCGATGACCGACCGCACAGCCGAGGTGTCCTGCGCAACCAGTACGCCCGGCGCCGCCACCGCGGCAAGGATCCACCGAATCTTCAGCATTCTCTTATTCTCCGGGTTTAGTACAGCCAAATGATCGTGACGCCGGGCGTCCGTGTGCTGAACACGGCTGCACGCTGGCCTGCCGCCGGGCGAACTGATACCGTTGGTGACGACTCACTCGTTTCAGGCCTGCTCGTGAGGCTTGCGACTCGAATGGGCGTCGCGACGAATGCGGCCGGTTGGTATGCCACCGCGCGAACCGTACGACGCGCAGGACGCGATGCACGCACGGGAGCGACTGCTCGACCGGGCGCGAGTTTCACGCTGGGTGCTGCGGCGAGCCGCGTCGAGGAATCGGGCTGCGGAACGGTCGCGACGGGCGGCGCCACGCGGTGCTTCTCCGCTCTGACGGCATGTCGCGGAGCAGGTACGCGTTCTCGAAGACCGATGACCAACAAGAGTCCCGCCGCGGCCAGTCCGGCGACCACCGCACGTCCGCGCCACGACGGTCGTCTGCGCTCGACCACGCCAGCCAGCGCGCGCGTATCGCGAACGATCGACGCCGCCATTCGTCGACAGGTCAGACAACTCCGCAGATGCTCGGCCAGCGCCCCGTCGCCGCGGCCGGCGAGCGCCGCGGGCTCCGCCTCGAGCATGATATCCAGGCATTCGTCGCAATTCATAGGTCGAATCCCTTCCCCTCGCCCGTCAGCAGCGCGGGATGATCCTGCAGCATCCGCCGCCGGATCGTTCGCC
>DATISA010000280.1:0-15354 GCA_035469245.1 Gemmatimonadaceae bacterium | reverse complement strand
AGGAACAGGTTCGCTACGTTTGCCGCGGCGATGAGCAGCACGAGTCCAACCGCCGCGAACACCACCCACAGCACGGGCGCCGTTGCGCCGACCACTTCGGTCTTGAGCGCCGTCACCGCCATCCCGAAATGGTATTGGCGCATGAAGTTCGGCGAGTAGGCCGACGGCGCGATCTGCGGAAGGCGCGTCGTCAGCGTAGCCAACTCGCGCTGCGCATCATCGACCGTCGCTCCCGGCGCGAGCCGCGCCAGCATCGAGTACGGATGGGTGTTGACCGGCCGCGCCGCCGGATCGAGCTGCAGCGGCAGCCATGTATCTATTGCGAAGCCCGCGAGATCGGCCTGCGACTCGAACGCGCTCGGCATCGGCAAGTCCGTGCCGCGCGCGGCGACTCCAACCACGCGCACCGGCTGGCCTTCGATGTCGATCGTCCGTCCAACGATCGCAGGATCGCCGCCGAAGCTGCGCTGCCAATAGGCGTATCCAAGGACGACGACGGCCGGTCCGTTCGGCACGTCGTCATCGGCTGTGAGCAGGCGGCCCACGGCGGGGCGCGCGCCGAGCACGTCGAACAGTGGTGCGGAGATCGACGCAAGCTGCACGCGCTCGGCTCCGCCCGGCGAGCGCACCGAGAGCGTGCCCGTCATGTAGATCCCGCTCGACGCCAGCGTGTGCGCCTCGCGCCGGAAGTAGAAGTAGCCGGCCGGCGACACGCCCCACTTGCCAGCGGTCACCGCCTTCCCGGAAACGGGATGCATGATCGACACAAGGCGATCCGGCGCGGGATAGGGCAGTGGCCGGAGAACGATTGCATCGAGCACGGCGAAGATCGCCGCGGTGGCGGCGATTCCCAGCACGAGCGTCAGCAATGCTACGAGCGAGAATGCGGGCGTGCGAACGAGAGCCCGCGCTCCCTGCCGCAACTCGCGGCCGGTTGCATCGACGATGTCCATGCGGCGTCTCCGATGATGTGTGGCGATGTCTATCTCGCGCGCTTGCCGCCGATACTCGGCGTAGTCACCAAATCGTCGGCGTGCTTCCGCTTCGGCAGCGGACCGAGACCGTCCTCGCGCGACCAGCTCCTCGATGCGGCCCTCGATGTGAAAGCGGAGCTCGTCATCCACTTCGCGGCCCACGCGCGCGTCCGACGACGGAAGCCGGAACACGCGGCGGAGCAACGGCCACCGAGAACCTGGCTGCTGCATCAGCCGGCCGTCTCCGGCGTGAGCACGCGCGACACGGCGCGTGTGTATCGCTCCCAGCGCGACAGCTCCGCGTTCAGATGGCGACGTCCGGCGGTGGTGATGCGGTAGAACCGCGCGCGGCGGCCTCCGTCAGTGTAGCCCCACTCGCTCTCGAGCCAGCCCTTGTTCTCGAGTCGATGCAGCGCGGGGTAGAGCGCTCCTTCCTCAATCTGCAGTTCGCCGAGCGTGCGCTGCTCGATCGACCGCAGCGCGGCGAGGCCGTGCATCGGAGCCAATGACAACGTGCGCAGAAGCAGCAGGTCGAGCGTACCGCGGACAACGTCGAGCTCGGATGGTGCTGGCATGGCGCGGATCGCGATGGAGAGGGGCTTAGTCTAAGGTTCTTAGGTCACGACGGCAAGACCGCTGTGACGAGGTGGCGCGGTGAATCGCCGCGGCGTACGTTCGCGGTCTGGCGCGATAACTCTGACCGATGTGGGTCGAGGTCGCGTAGTGACGCCTGCGCGTCGATGGCTGGAGGTGGCATGTACGTCAGTCGAGGTTCAGAGAACGTGAAATGCGGATTTCACGGCCCGACGTTGCGATGCCAGTGACCTTCACCATCGACGTCCAGCGCCGCCTGCTGATCGCGCGGGCGTCCGGCATGCTCGTCGACGATGACCTGCGCGAAGGGCGGCGTGAGCTTCTCGACGATCCGGACTTCGACCGAGATTTCAACGAGCTCTTCGACGCACGCGAGGTGGTGGAAGTAGCATTTTCGGCCGAGGCCATGGCGCGAATGGCGCAGACGTCGGTTCTGGCGAGGGAGTCGCGCCGCGCCTTCCTGGCGACCACGGCGTACCAGTACCGCATGGCTTGTCTCTTCGTGACGCTGGCGCAGCCGTATCAACCGAATGTGCAAGTCTTCCGCGACATGGACGAGGCATTGGCGTGGCTGGCGTCGTGAAGCTCGATCCGCGGCCGGCGCTCGCTCCATTCGTGGCCGGGATCCACTACCTCGAGTCGGACTGCGCATCCGATGGACCGGCGCTCGAGCGCATCTTGCCGAGTGCTCGAGTCCATCTGCTGGTGAACCTGCGCGAAGACGAAATTCGAACGTATCACGGGGACGATTGTGCGACGGTGCGGCGCTCGCGCGGTGCCGTGCTCGAAGGTGCCGCGTCACGGGCTCGGGTAATCGATACCGGCGCGCAGCGTTGTCTCATGTCGGTCGACTTCACGCTGGGTGGGGCCGCGGCGTTTCTCGGAATCCCGCTCGACGAAGCTCGGGACGAGCTCGTCGAGCTCGATCAACTGTGGGGATGCGACGGCGCCGCTCTGCGGGAGCGACTGCTCGAGGCAGCGAGTGCCGCGGACAAGCTTCGCGTCGTGGAATCCCTTCTGTTCCGCCGCCTCCGGAAGCGCGATGAGCCCGATGTCGCGCTTCGATGCGCCGCCGCGCTGCTCGCGCGTGGCGTATCGGTGTCGGAAGCGGCATCACGCGTCGGCCTGTTACCGCGGACGCTCGCCCGTCGTTTTCGCGCGACCGTCGGCCTCAGTCCAAAACGCTATTCACGTGTTCGGCGGCTGCAGCGCGTCGTCCGCTCGATTGGTGATGCGCAGTCCGCCGACTGGTGCGATCTGGCAGCGACGCACGGATACGTCGATCAGGCGCACCTCATCCACGACTTCCGCGCGCTCGCCGGGATGACTCCCACAGCGTATCGTCCGCGGTCGCCTGGAGAGCACAACCACGTGCCCGTCGCGCAGGGCTGACCGTTTTCTACAAGACGGCCGCGTGGACCAACGCTACTATGCGTCGCGGAGTTATGGTGGCGGAGCCGCCCGAGATTCGTTTGTGTCAGTGTCACCTAAATCTCGTGAAGCGCAGCAATCTGGCCGTTCGACAACACAGGAGCTCCAATGCCCAGTCGCACCAATGGCAAGGTCTGCTACATCGAGATTCCAGCCACCGACATCGAGCGCTCGGCGCAATTCTATCAATCGGTATTCGGCTGGAACGTGAGGAAACGCGGCGATGGGCACCTGGCGTTCGACGATAGTCCTGGCAACGTCAGCGGGACCTGGGTGAAAGGTCGTCCGCCCGCTGGCGACCCGGGCTTCGTCATCTACATCATGGTCGACGACGTCGCCGCCGCGGTCGATGCCGTCACCGCTCACGGCGGCGTGATCGTTCAACCGGTTGGCGTCGACGCGCCCGAGATCACCGCGCGGTTCCGCGATCCCGGCGGAAACGTGCTCGGGCTGTATCAGGAGCCGACCAGCTCGGCGACCCAGGCGTGAATGCCGACCAGAATGGAACGAGCGCGCCGCCGCTCGTTCCTGCCATCGCGTACGACGACGCGCCGGCCGCAATCCGCTGGCTCACCGACGTGCTCGGGCTCCGACTCATACGAAAGTTCGAGATGTCCGACGGGACGATCGCCCACGCCGAGCTCGCGTGGCGCACATCGATGGTCTTCGTGCACGCGCGGCCGGGCAGGGAGAACCCGTGGTCGGTCGTCGGCCCGGCGTCGATCGCGCTCGCCGTGGATGCCGCCGACGAAGTGGACAGGCACTTTCAACGAGCCGTCGCCGCCGGCGCCGACATCGTGCGGCCGGCGTACGACTCCGTCACGCCGGCGTTTCCGGAGGGCGCTCGCCAGTTCGACGTCCGCGATCCGGAAGGCAACCTGTGGACGATTGGCACGTACCGGCCGCGCATCACACCGGACGTTCGCTGACCGACGCTATCGACCGCCGGCGGGATCGCCGCGCAGCGACGCGCCGACGACGCGCAGCGCGCCAGGTACGCAATCGATGTCGAGCGTGCGCGAAGTTGCCTGACGATATTCGCCGTCGGTCTCGTACGCCGGCGGCATCTCGAAGCGCAGCGTGAACGTTCGCGACCGTCGGATCTCGACGTTGGGCAGCCGCACGTGCGTGCCGCGCACCGCGCTCGTGAACAGCCGCACACGCTCGATACCGGTTGCTTCGGGAATCGCGACCGCGTCGAGCAACCCGTCGTCGCACGATGCCGCCGGCGCAATCTGAAACGCGCCGCCGAACCAGCGGCCGTTGGCGATGACGAAAATGAGACGGCGCGTCGTACGTTCGGCGTCGAACGCGACGTCCATACCATCGTAGCGGAGCAATTGGTGCAGCGCCGCATACGCGTAGAGCAGTGTGCCGCTGAGCCATCGCACGCGAGCCGCCTCCTCGAGCACGGCGACGTCGAACCCGAAGCCGATCGCGTTCAGAAAATACTGATCCTCGGCGCGGCCGACGTCGACGCGATAGTCGGGCCCGTCCACGGCCAGGCGCGCCGTCGCGAGGCAATCGCGCGCCGGCGCACCGAGCGACTTGGCGAAGTCGTTGCCCGTCCCCGCCGCGATGAGCCCCAGCCGGCAGTCGGCCTGGGAGCGAATCATCGCGTTGGCCACGTTGCTCCACGTCCCGTCGCCGCCCACCGCGACGATCGTCGTTGCCCCCTCGTCGATCGCGCGCCGGGTCAGTTCGGCTTCGTCACCGGCGCGCGCCGTCGTCCGAACATCGTTCTCGCCGACACCGACCTGTGCAAATGCACGACGAACCGCAGTCGCGACGCGCGCGCCCCGTCCTCTCCCGGCGGCCGGGTTCAGAATGACACGAACGCGCTCGCGAATGCGTCGACTCGGCGGCCGGCGATCGAATTACCGCCGGCTCGACGGCGGCACCATCTTGTTCAGTCGCATGTACGTGACGATGTTGCCATAATGCTCGCCGTCGTGCGACGCGTTGGCGATGAGCGCGTAGAAGCGCGGGTGCTGCGTGCCGAAGACATCGACCGGTGGCTTCAGCTTTTCGTCCGGCTGCGTATAGGCGCGCTCGCAGTAGGTGCTCGATTCCTTGAGCGCGGCGAGGATCGCCGCCTTGCCCTTCGCGGTCTTCTCCACGTCGCCCTCGCCCGGGACTTTCTCGCCGAGCGCCATCGCGCAGTACATCTTCTGCGACCCGGCGATGTGGGCGAACAATTCGCCAAAGCTGCGGACGTCCGGCGTCGGGCGATACTGGTACATCGAGTCCGAGAGCTCCTCGGCGGCTTGCGTCACGTAGCCAATGTTGCCTTTCCAGAGCGCGCGGGCTTCAGCGGTTGGCGATTGCGCAACGGCGGCCGAGACGACGAGCGGCAGCGCGGTTGCGAGGGCGATTCTCTTGAGCATGGCGGGTGGGGTTGATGGTATGAAAAGTTGACGTCGATCTCGAGATCGTGCGGCATCGAGCGTGCGACTTAGAATGGCTCGAAGCAATTGTCGTTTCGTAGGCGGTCGATGGGCCGTCCCCATCCACCCAAAGTACTTCCAGGATCATGGCGTCCGCGAGTGGTCAGCCGCTTCCGCCCCGTCGCGGAGGCGATCGCGAATCGCGAGCATCGTCACGAGGAGCACGCCGGCGATCAGCGCGCCGCAGAGATCCGGGAGCACGTCCGTCAACCGGCAATTCCCGGTGCGCGTGGCGCCCTCCTCGATTTCGATGAGCAGGCCCAACGCAAGTGTCGCCAGCACTGACCATGCGAGCGCGCGCCGATCGATACGATCGAACTGCACGACGGTGAGCAGAAAGAAGATTCCGAACAGGACGAAATGCGGGACCTTGGTCAGCGACAACTGCGCGTTCTCGAGCGTTAGGCGAAAGTCACAGCGGCGGCCGTCGAGCCGGAATCCCGTGCGCGCCGGAATCCGCGCGATGGCAACGAGCATGTAGGCGCCGTATGCCCAGCGCCGTCGCGACCACAGCGAGGCGAGCGCGTCACGCAGGCGCGCCACGATCCACGGCCTTTCCGCCGCGCCTCAAAACGAGGAACACGATCACCGACGTAATCCCGCCGAGCGTATCCATGAGCATGTCCTTCTGCGCGTCCCAGACGTCACCCTGGCTGCCGAGGAAGTTGGCGCCGGCCTCCGCGTTGCCGCCGTACGCGGCATAGATCCACTCGAGCAACTCGTACGACATCGCGACGAACGCGATCGCGAACACCGCGAACAGACAGGCGAGCGTGCGACTCATCGCGCGACGACTGAGTAGATACTCGAGGATGCCGAACGCATAGAAGCCGACGCTGAAATGCCCGATGCGGTCGAACATGTTGCGCTTGAATCCGAACAAGCGGTCGAACCAGTCGAACGGTACGCGCTCGAACGTGTAGTGGCCGCCGACCGTGTGCCAGTACGGAAGGAACGCCATGAGCACATATGCGAGCGGCGAGAAGCGGACGCCGCGCAGGTACAACACGACGATCGACGTGACGAGCAGGACGATCGGGATGTTCTCGGCCCACCAGGTCGCGCGATCGTAGGGGTTGATGGCGCCCCAGATGAAGAGCGCGGCGTAGCCCGCGAACAGGATTACGGGGGCGAGGCGCTCGATGGGCGAATGGGGGACAGGGGCGGCGGCGACGGACATGGCGGGGAGGGACGAGGTGAGCGCGGCCGTCAGCCGGCACGTGCACCGTATCGACGAATCAAGGCATCGTTGGCAAACGGCATGGGACCGCTCGGCGCGCCGGGTCGAGTTGGAACAATTGGGACACGGATCTCACGAATGGAACGAATCGAATCCGGTGGCGCGAAGGTTTCATTTCGCGACAGCCGAGAAGGGTTTTGATTAGAACGACCGCTCGGGAGGCCATTCGGATAGAAGCCAGCCCGAGCGACCGTGCCCAACAAATAATCGTCCGGGCGCGTGGCGATGCGGGCGCGTGTTCAGCGCGAGGAGCGATCCGTTCGGGTCCGTCCCATCCGCGTCAATCCGTATCCCAAAGCAGTTGCCCTGGCAGTTGCCGTCATCAACTGGGACTATTCCAGCAACGGGCCTGACGTAGCACCAGCCGGCTGAAGCGACGCACCAGCCGCGGCGCTCGTGCCGCCGAGCGCCTGCCAGTTCCGCGGAGCGTCTGACACGCGGCGCAGAATCGAGAACGAGACGATCACCATCGCGAGCAGCGAGAGTATGGCGAATGCCTCGCCCGTGAGCACCGGCATCCCGCTCTTCTCGACCGTGATCCACGTCGTCGCTCCCCAGATGAGCGGGCCCGTCACGGCCGAGAATCGTCCGACCATTCCATACAAGCCATAGAACTCGCCGACGCGCGCGGGCGGCGTGAGCCGCAGCATGAGCGGACGGTCGGACGCCCAGGTGCCGCCAAGGCAGATGCCCGCCGCGCACGCCACGAGGAACAGCCACCCGATGGGCAGGTGCAGAAAGCCGATGCAGGCCGCCATGACGAACGTCGCCATCCAGCCCGCGAGCACGATGTCGAGCGTGCGCTTGGGACCGAGCTTGTCGACGATGAACCCCCAGAGAATCCCGCCCAAGATCGCCGCGGTGATCGCCGACATGAGGACGAGTTGGGCCTTCTGCTCTCCGTTCTCTTTGGTCAGCCCGGTCGATATCGCCACGTTCACCGTGTATAGCGACATGAAGAGAATCACCGTGTTGATGGCATCCGTGTAAAAGGCGCGGCCGATGAGAAAACGCAAAAGTCCCGGAAATTGATGTCCCGACTTGAGCGTCTGCACCGTCTGTCGCAGCGACTCGGCCACCGCGTCGTACGTGAAGATCGGGCGCGGGTGGTCGTTGCCCCGCTCACGAACGAACAGGAAGCACGGCATCGCCAGCGCAAGGAACGCCAGCCCCACGAACAGGAAGTAGTTGGCGAACGGGAAGGCGTGCGTCTTCGAGGTCATCAGCAGCCCGGCGCCGACCGCGATGTACGAACCGGTATACCCCAGCCCGATGGCGATCCCGTTGATGCGGCCGCGATTCGCTTCCGTGGTCACCTCGGGCAGCAGCGAATCGTAGAACTGCACGCCGGCCTGGTAGGCGCCGTTCGCGATCACGAAGAGCAGAGCACTCACCGCGAACGGCCCGCGGCCAATGAGCGCCGTGGCCGCGCAGCAGAGGATCGTCGCCCAGATCAGGAATGGCATCCGCCGGCGCGCGCGATCGGTCATGGCGCCGAGCAGCGGCGAAAGGCAGAACATGATGCCCATCGACACGGCGCTGATCCGGCCGAGCAGGCTGTCGGCGCGCTCGGAGCCGACCGCCGCACGCACGAAGAGCGAGAAGTAGAGCGACGTCACGCCCATCGAAAAGATGACGTTGGCCAGATCGTAGATGATCCAGCTCACCACCGCTCGTCGGGGAATCGCTCTCGTCTTCTCTGCCATCGTTCCTCGGGTGCTGCCTGGAAAGTGGTCGCGCCAACGGCGCGTCTGCCAAACCGTGCAGGGAAAATGGCGAGCGGCGGCGTCCGACGCATACGTCTGTTGACGTATGCATCGAGGCGGCCCCGACGATGCATCACCCCAAACCCTCGTCTACAGGCCTTCCGACCGTAATGGTAACTGAAATGACAACTATTTCGATCGAGTTCCCTGGACGCCCGGTGCCAACATGGCGACAATCATGACCCGTCGTCACCTCCCCCCTCCCACCAGCTCCCGAGCCATGATGAACCGCCTCCTTCGTGGTTTCATCCGGTCCATGCTCTCACTCGTCGTCGTCGTCGTCGCTCTCGCTCCCTCGATGGCGGCTGCTCAAACCAGGCCCCGCGAGAACGATCTGAATCTGCCGATCGGCGGCACGCCCGGCCCGCTCGACGCCATCACCGACGTGGCGGGCGTCGAGGTCGGACACACGACGCTCATTTCCGGGAGCGGGAAGCTCGTCGTCGGCAACGGGCCGGTGCGCACCGGCGTGACGGTCGTCCATCCGCGCGGCAAGGCCAACCCCGATCCCGTCTTCGCCGCGTGGTTCACGCTCAATGGCAATGGCGAGATGACCGGCACGACGTGGGTGCAGGAGAGCGGCTACCTCGAGGGGCCGATCGGGATCACGAACACGCACAGCGTCGGCGTGGTGCGCGATGCGATCATCAAGTGGGAAGTGTCGCAAAAGAATGTGCTCCAACCATGGTGGCTGCCCGTGGTCGCCGAGACCTACGATGGGGCGCTCAACGACATCAATGGGTTTCATGTGAAGGAGCAACACGTACTGGCCGCGCTCGAGTCGGCGACCGGCGGGCTTCCCAGGGAAGGTGTGGTCGGCGGCGGCACCGGCATGCAGTGCCTGGGCTTCAAGGGCGGAATCGGCACCGCGTCGCGCAAGCTGCCGGCGTCGCAGGGCGGTTACACGGTGGGCGTGCTCGTCCAGTGCAACTTCGGCGCGCGGCGCGATCTGAGAATCGCCGGAGTCCCAGTCGGCGAAGAGATCACGGATCTCCAATCATGCATCGCGAATAGCGAACCGGACGCGCCGGGGACGCGGCGCCGGCACTGCGACTCGCCCGGCGGCGACACAGGTGCGTCGGATGCGCCGGAGCAGGGATCGATCATCGTGATCGTGGCTACGGACGCGCCGCTCCTCCCACACCAGCTCAAGCGGATCGCGAAGCGCGTCTCGCTGGGCGTCGGCCGGCAGGGCGGATTCGGCGGAAACGGATCGGGTGACATCTTCATCGCCTTCTCGACGGCCAATCCACACGCCTGGTCGTCGGACAGCACGACGTCCGTAAAGATGCTCACGAACGATCGCATCTCGCCGCTGTTTCAGGCGACGGCGCAGGCGACGGAGGCGGCGATCACTAACGCGCTGCTCGCGGCCGAGACGACGACGGGCGCGAACGACCTGCGCGTGTACGCGATGCCGGTGGATCGCATGCTCGACGTCATGCGGAAGTACGGCCGGATGAAGTAGCGCCGCCACGCCCTTGCTTGTTGCCGTAGCGAGCGTCGCCGCACGCATGCATCAAGGAGTGCGACCCGTCGTTCATACCCTGATCCGCGCGATATTCGGGCCGCAAACGAGCCGGCCGTGCCGTGAGTTGGTCGCCCATTGACCTCATGAACGACCAACCCATCGTCGAATACGACGCGCCTCACGGGCTCTTGGCCACGGTGACGCGGACGCGGCCGCCGCGTCATTGAGTCATGATGCTCATCAAAAAATACTCTTCTCGCTTTTGGCAAGTCCTTGCCGTCAGTGCCATAATGCCGGTCACGATCGCGGCGCAGTCACCCGCCGATTCACTCAACACGAGCCCGGATCCCGTGCTCGGCATCCCACTCGGCGGGAGCCGGAGCGCTGTTTGGGCCTTTCTCTCCTCGCACGGCTGGACGCGCACTGTCGACTCGATCGCATCCGCTGTCGGTAAGCCGTCGCTCTTCAGCGGCACCATCGACGGCCACGCGGCCGAGGTCGTAGCCATGTTCAGCGACCAGCGCGACCGGATGATCAATCTCGTCATCAACGTGCGGGCAAGCTCGCCAACGGAGTTGGCCTCCGCGTACGCGTGGGCCTACCGGCGAATGGAGAGGCTTCGCTGCCCTGCGTCGCTCCCCGCCGAGTATCGCGTGCAACTCGATTCCATTCTCGCCGATAAGGCTGTCGGAATTCCCGACCGTTCGCGCGTTCCTGTCCCACGGCCCGAGGCCGAGGGCCATTCCAGCGTCGACACGGACGGAAATACCGACTGGCCCATGCCGTCGTGGCTCACCGCCGATGGAGCGCTCGGCACGCGGTTGAGCGCCAGTGTGTTGGCGGCGGAATCGGCTTGGCCTTATGAGGTGAGCATCTGGACGGCCACGGCGTTCACGATCATCGGCGACCCAACGGTGTGTCCTGATACACGTGCCGCCGCCAAACAGCGCAATACCCGTGCGCTGCGACCGGCCGCGCCCGGTGAAAAGGTTCCGCTCGACACGCTGACCATTCTCGCCGGACCGGGCGTTCGAGGTCGGGTGGGCACGCAGTCGATTCGGACACGAGACCTCGTCGAGGACAGCGCGCGCGTGTTCACCATCGTCTCGGCTCGCGGCAACAAGGTGCCCTACACCGTCGCCGCGGACACAGGCTTCGAGGATCTCATCGTGGTTCTCGACGTCGACTCGGTCGGCGCGAAGGGTACCATCACCGTGGCCGGCAACCAGGTGCTGATCGTGGGCGCGAACCGCGCGATCACCCTCAGCAGCGCGAATCGCAAGCTGTACGAGCTCCTTCGGGCGCAACTGACGGCCTCCGATCCGCTTTCCGCCGTCGTCGACGTCGAGTGCGAGACAGAGCGACTGACGACGGCATTTCCGGATTCGGCTGCACGCCTCATCGAGTCCGCGCAACGGCGCGCCGTCGACCCGGCGCGAGACAGCAAGGCATTACGACGGATCGACCAAGCCGCGGGCGGTCACTTGTTCGCCGGGTGCGTCGAAGACCGTAAGGCGTATCAGAAGAAGCACTGAGGCGAAGTTCGTCAGGAGCGTGGCTCAAGTGTCACGCCATGCCGCGGAAGGCGTTGAACGCGATCCTCCCGGGCTCGGCTAGGTAATCGGGACCGATCGCCGGGCACGGTCATGGATGACGCCGCGATCCTTGCAAACGCGCATGGTCGCGGTAGGTTCGAGGTCCCTCGACTGCCTCAGCGGCAACTCGGATGACCTCGATCGGCGGCTATGTCGTTTCTGCGCTTTCCGGCCGCTATGCGACTCGAATGCCCGTGGAGTCGACACTGTGAGTGAAATCGAACGCCTCGCCGGCGCAAAGTCCGCCGAGCGAGTGCGGGACGTCGAGCAACACACGTCCGGGCTCCGCAAGGAGCTCGGGCTCCCGACGCTCGTGCTCACGCAGATCATGTTCATCGTCGGCTCGGGCTGGGTCGGCACCGCGGCCAAGCTCGGCACGGGACACGTCGTGTTCTGGCTCGCCGCGATGGCGCTGTTCTATCTCCCGCAGGCTGCGGTCGTGATCTACCTCAACCGCCTCATGCCGCTCGAGGGCGGACTGTATCAGTGGGCAACGGTCGGCCTCGGCGAGTTCGGCGGATTCGTCACGGCGTGGAATCTCTGGGCGTTCGCGATCCTCATCCTCGCGACGTTCGGCGTGATGGTGGCGACGAACCTCTCGTACCTCGTCGGGACGAGCGCCATCTGGCTGACCGGCGCCGCATGGTACACGCCGGTCGTGAGCTCGGCGCTGATCGTGTTCATCACGGTTCTCGCGATGTTCGGCCTCCGCGTAGGCAAATGGATGCAGGCCATCGGCGGGACGGCGCAGGTGCTGACGTACGCCGCGCTGCTGATCGTCCCGTTCATCGCGCTCGCTCGCGGACAGATCACCGAGTTCCATCCGTTCGCCGCGTCGCTGCCGCCCCTCACCGCGCTCAACCTCAATCTCCTCGGCAAAATGGCGCTCGGCGCGCTGAGCGGGTTCGAGTACGTCGCGCTGCTCGCCGGCGAGTGCAAGAATCCAGCGCGCACGATCGGGCGATCGGTCGTCATCGCGTCGCCGGTGATCGCGCTCATGTTCATTCTCGGGACGAGCACGGTGGTCGCGCTCGTGCCGAAGGATCAGATCGACCTGGTGAGCCCCATTCCACAAACGCTCAGGATCGTCTTCCGCGGTATGGGTGTGGCGTCGGTGATTGCGCCGCTACTGATCGCCCTGCTCATACTGCGCCAGATCGGCAACGTCTCGCTGATGTTCGCCGGAACGACCCGGCTCCCGATGGTCGCGGGGTGGGATGGGCTCCTGCCGAAATGGTTCACCAAGCTGCATCCGCGGTATCTCACGCCGACGAACTCGATCCTCTTCGTCGGCGCCCTCACACTCGCGTTCACGCTCGCGGGGCAGGTGGGCGTCGGACTGCAGGAGGCCTTTCAGGTGCTCGAGAACGCGGGAGGAATCTTCTACGCGTTCGCGTACATCGCGATGTTCTCCATTCCGCTCTTCGCCGCGCGCCGGCTCGCCGAGCCGCCGCCGCTCTGGTTGAAGGGCGCCGCGCTCGCCGGCCTCGGGATCTCGATACTCTACTCGGTGCTATCGATCTTCCCGATCATCGACGTCGCTGACTGGCGCGTGTTCTCGGCGAAGATCGTGACCGTGCTCGTCGCCACGAATCTCGCCGGGTTCGCGATCTTCGCGCTCGGGCGGCGGCGGTCGGCGCGAGCGGCCGTCATGGCCGCTGACTGAGCGAGGGGGCGCGGCAGCTCGGCCGGGGCGCTTCGATCGCTCGGATCTACGTACTCGAGCACCGGCTGATTGGCTAAGCGGCTCCCCTCAGCGCACATTTGTCGCGGCTAGATCCCTTCCCCCGTAGGAGTCGCGGTTGGCGTTCACGACCGACACACTCACCACAGCCCTTGCCGATCGGTACGCCATCGAGCGCCAGATCGGCGAAGGTGGCATGGCCCGGGTGTTCCTTGCCCGGGACCTCCGTCACAACCGCAGCGTCGCGCTCAAGGTGCTCCGCCCCGACCTCGGTGCGGTCGTCGGCGTAGATCGCTTCCAGGCGGAGATCGAGGTCACCGCCAACCTCCAGCATCCGAATCTGCTGCCGCTCTTCGACTCGGGCATCGCCGGCGATCTGCTCTTCTACGTGATGCCGTACGTCGAAGGTGAGAGTCTCCGCGCGCGGCTGGAGCGGGAGAAGCAGCTCCCCGTCGACGAGGCCGTGCGGATCGCGACCGCCGTCGCCGGCGCGCTCGACTACGCGCATCGGCACGGCGTGATCCACCGCGATCTCAAGCCGGAGAACATCCTCCTCCAGGAAGGCCAACCGCTCGTCGCCGACTTCGGCATTGCATTAGCAATCTCGAATGCCGGCGGCGCCCGCATCACACAGACGGGACTCTCGCTCGGGACGCCGCAATACATGAGTCCCGAGCAAGCGACCGGAGACCGCGCCATCGACGCGCGCACCGACATCTATTCGCTCGGCGCGCTCACGTACGAGATGCTCACCGGCGAACCGCCGCACATCGGCTCGACGGCCCAGGCGATCATCGCGCGGGTGCTCACCGAGCGGCCGCGCAGCGTCCGCGCGACTCGTGCGACTGTCCCCGAGCATGTCGATGCCGCGGTGGACAAGGCGCTCGAAAAGCTGCCGGCGGACCGCTGGGCGACGGCACGCGATTTCGCCGAGGCGCTTGCGGGGATGCGTCAGGTCGTGCGCACGACGAGCACACTGCCGACCGGGGGAGCGAGGTCGCCGGTACGGCACGCCGCGCACGCGCGTGAAGTTGTTGGATGGACGCTCGCTGCGGCGTTCGCTGGCGTCTCGGCGTGGTTCGGGTTCCGGGCGACGCGGCCTGGTCCGACCGCCGCCAGCGCGGAGTTCGAGGTCAGCCTTCCAGAAGGCTTCGCACTTCCGATCGACGGCGCTGCAGCGTCAATCGCGCTCGCGCGCGACGGGCGCACACTCGTCTTCGTCGGCCGGGCGAAAGGCGCGCCGCATCACATGTTGTACTCGCGGCGCATCGGCGAACGATACGTGCAGGAGATTCGGGGCACCGAGGATGGCTTGTCGCCAGTCTTTGGGCCCGATGGCAAGGAGGTCGTGTTCGCGGTGCGAAGCGCCGGCGGTGGCGGAATCGGAACCGTCAAACGCATCGACTTGGCAGGCGGCGTGCCGCGAACGCTCATCGACTCCGGCACGGTCAACGGCCAGTTGTCGTGGCGCGAGGGAAGCCAGGTTGTCACGACCGCAGCCGGCGGAGGCCTCGCGCTGGTAGACGCGGAAACCGGGGCGAGCTCGGTCCTGACGCGGCCGGACAGCACGCACACGCTCGGCTTTCCCGACGTCCTTCCCGGCGGACGTGCTGCGCTCGTCACCATCAAGGCGACGAAAGCCGGAGTGGATTCCTCGATGCTCGGGGTCGTGACAATCCCTGACGGCAAAGTGACGCGCTTCGGGATACACGGCCTGGAGCCCCACTACTCGCCGACGGGACACATCGTGTATGCGACGGCAGCGCGGTTACTCGAGGCCGTTCCATTCGACGCGCGCGCTCTGCGCGTCACCGGATCGCCCGTCACTCTGACATCAAATGTCGGTGGAGGCAGCGGCGGGGCCGTGCCGTTTGCGGTCGCCGACAATGGCACGTTGGCATTCATTCAAGGCCGCTCGACCATCGTAGGCCAGGTCGAGCCGGTGATCGTCAACCGGGCAGGCGAACGGAGACTCATCGGTGCCGCAGCGGGCGTGTATGCAAGTCCGCGCGTTTCGCCGGATGGAAAGCAGGTCGCCTACGCCGCGGGCGAAGCGCTCAACGCCGCCGAGCTTCTTGGATCCGACATCTGGCGCATGGACGTGTCGACGGGTCAGACGTCGCGCCTGACCACGAACCGGTCGAGTGATCAT
>DATISA010000279.1:0-9872 GCA_035469245.1 Gemmatimonadaceae bacterium | reverse complement strand
GGCGCCGGCGGCGGGCCGCCGGCGTACGCCACCGTGCGCATCAATCCGGACGGCACGATCGACGTGCTCACCGGCACCCAGGACCTGGGCACCGGTGCTCGCACCGTGATGGCCCAGATCGCCGCCGAGTCGCTCGGCGCGCGCGTCGACGACGTGCGAACGGTGCTCGGCGACACCGAGCGCCTGCCATTTGCGCCGAACTCGTGGGGATCGATCACGACGGCGTCGGTGGGTCCGGCCGTACGCGTCGCGGCCGAAGAGGCGCGTGACTCGCTGTTCGAGGCCGCCGCCGGAGTGCTCGGTGTTGAGCCCGACGACCTCGAGGCGCGCGACAGCGAAATCCACGTCAAGCACAGCGATCGCTGCCTGCGATTTTCGGAGGTGTGCGAGAGGCTCGGCGACGTGATGATCATCGGCCAGGGAAGCCGCGGACCGAATCCCGACAAGACCGCGCTGTCGGCCTTTGGCGCCCAGTTCGCCGAGGTGGAGGTGAACGTGGTGACCGGGAGGGTCCGCGTGCTGCGGATCGTCGCCGCACACGACTCCGGGCGGATCATCAATCCCACGCTCGCCGAGTCACAGCTCGAAGGTGGGATCATTCAAGGACTTGGATATGCCTTGTATGAAGAGCGAGTGCTCGACGGCAGCTCGGGCCTTCCGCTCAACCCCACGATGCACGACTACAAGGTGCCGACCATCGCCGACGTTCCGGAGATCGACGCGTTCTTCGTCGGCACGGCGGACGTAGTGGCGAACCACACCGGCGCCAAGGGCCTCGCCGAGCCGCCGATCATCGGCGTCGCGCCGGCGATCGCGAACGCCGTCGCCGACGCGCTGGGTATGGACGTGACCGAGATTCCGCTGACGCCCTGGCGCATCCAAGCGAGCATCGAGCGCGCGCGGTGAGGCGCAGCTCGACCGGTGCACGGCTGCTCGTCGTGGTCGCCTGCGCGGCGTGCGTTCGCGCGCGGTCGAACGAGCCGTCGCCCGTTTTCCCGTTCGCCACGGATTCTCTGCGCACGCAGTATGTGGCGCCGGGTGTCGTGCACCGATTCGTCTACGCGTCCAGCGGACCGTGGGCGATTCACGAGCTCCAGATCGATCTCGACCGCTGCTACACGCCGCGCGCGGTGAAGGGTGTGGCGCGCGCCGTCGGGCGCGAAAAGACATCCGTCCTTCTCGCGCATCTGGCGGATTCGGAGCGCGTGGTGGGCGGTGTCAACGGCGATTTCTTTTCTCTCACAGCCCCAGCCGGCGTGCCGGTAGGAATGCTGGTGACACGCGGGCGAGTCGTGACCCGACCCGGACTGCAGCCGGCGGTCGCGCTGGACTCGGCTGGCCTGGTGAGGATTGCGCGATTTCACGACGCAAGCGATCGCCGGCAGGCGCACGTAGTCGACAGCGTGAGTGCGGCGATCAGGCTCCAGCCATTCTACCCGCCCGAAGCCGTAGGTGGACGCCCGCTGCTCGTGCGCGACAGCCTGATTGTTGCCGACGTGGACACGACCGGTCAACCTGGATTCGCCACGGGCCGCCATCCACGAACGGCAGCCGGCGTGGCGAGAAACGGCAAACGGCTCATCCTGGTGGTAGTCGACGGACGGCAGAAGCCGTACAGCGATGGAATGACGCTTCGCGAGCTCGCCAACCTGATGCTCGCGTTCGGCGCGCGCGACGCGCTCAACCTGGACGGCGGCGGCTCGACGACGATGGTCCATGCCGATCCAGATTCCGGCGGAAGGCTGCGCGTAGCGAACCGGCCGTCCGACAAGGAAGGCGAGCGTCCGGTGGGCGACGCGCTCGCTGTCGTGCGAGGCTGCGGGAAATAATCCTCAGCGCCGCCAGGGCGGCACGTCGCCCTTGCGCTCGAGCTCCGGATTCTCGCGATAGAGCGTCGTCGTCTTGCCGACCACTTGGACGACGTCGGCGTCGAGCGCGCTCGCAAGTTGATTGGCCGCGTCCTTCACATCGGGCGCTGCGTTCTTGGTGAACTGAATCTTCACGAGCTCATGCGTGCGCAAGTCGTCGTCGATGCTCGCGCGGACAGCATCGGTGACTCCGCGCTGGCCAACGTGGACCGACGCGATCAGATGGTGCGCTTCAGCGCGCAAAGCGGCCCGCTGTTTGGAAGAGAGAGACATGCGAGAATCTTATGCTGCCCGGGACGGCAGGTTTCAAGATCTGTGGTGAGAAATTGCAGTCGAATCTGACTCTTGCGCCGTGGCGAGACGGCCGTAATATGGAGTCGGCGCGGCTGCCCAGACCGTAGTGTGATGAGAGAACACATCAAGGCGCCGCGATTGTAGTGTCGCAGGCCTGCCGGTGAGGCGCGACGCGCCGAGGATATGGCGATGACCCTTCCTCCGGTAACCCGCCTGGCGCAGCAAGTGGCGCTCGTGGCCGCTCTGGTGCTTATTGCGCTCCTCGTTCGACAGCACCGCGAGCTGGCCGACCGCAACCGAGAGCTCCGCATGCGGATGGCTACGCTTGGCCGCGGAGACGTCGTACCAGTTTTCCGAACTGCCTCGTCCAAAGGCGACTCGCTGACGATCGGCCAGGCGGCGCCGGGCGGACGTCAGGTCTTGTTCTTCCTCACGAAGGGTGTCCCTACTGCCGAGCGACGCTTCCCATCTGGCGTGAGATGGCAGACCGGGTCACGAACGGTGACCGCCGGATCTCAGTAACGGCCGTCGCGCTCGATTCACTCGAGCAGATGCCAGCGTATCTAGCGGCCAGCGGACTCGACATTCCGGTCATCATGCTTCCGGATCGCCGTATGCGCAAACTCTTTCGCGCGGGAATCGTTCCCGAAACAGTGGTGCTAAGCGACAGCGGGACCGTGCTGCATGCCCATGCGGGCGTTTTCACAAATGCCGCCATGAAGGACTCCGTCGTTCTCGCGGCGCTCGATTCGGCAGGCAGCGCCACGGTAACGCAGAAGCGCTGACAGAACCTCGATCACAAGTCGACGCCATCCCGCTGCTAACGCAGCGTGAAATCCGGTTACTCACCCGTTATCAGGAGGACCACATGGCAAAGCGACTGAAAGGGTTCGGCGTACTGTTCTACTCCGACGCCGTGGCAGGTGTGCTCATGTTGGGCGTGCGCGAGCTGCGCGCACAGGCGATGTCGGACTGCCCGTACGACGGCTGGCACTACCTGGGGTATTGTGTTGACCAGCCGGACTGCGACGGAATGTGCATAGCGCACAATCCTCAGAGCCTCGGCGGACGCTGTCAGAATAACTGCTGCACGTGTTACATCTGAGTCGCGGAGGGAAACGGCGCTCTGTCCCGTTTCCCTCTCAGCTCACGGCACCACTCCGGGCGTGCGCTGGCCCGGTACCAGTTCGGTGCGTGAGGCTCGCGTGTTCATCAATACCTTGCGACCAGTTGACTGCTCGTAGAGAACGCGCCGGTGCAGGGATACGACGAACGGGTCAGGATCGAACCTGTCGAAGACGTGATCCAGGAGAATGGCCGGGTTGACCACGTGATTGCAGGGCGTGTACCCGATCAGTGGCCAGCCGATGGCGCCTATGTCGATGATCGCGGACGCCGGTATAAGGCGGTACTCATGGTTACCTGCTGCCAAGGTACGCGGCAGTGCGTCCACGTCGAGTGGTCGCAATAAGAGCACCACGCCGCCGATTGGGAACCTTTGGCCATGCCCCGGCGGAAGCGCGATCGGACCGAGAGCAATCATGTTCGGCACTGCCGGATTGTCGACGTCCGATGGACCCGTGAACTCGAAGTTGGCGTCCCGCAGGTCGAGCGCGTTGGGGAACAGCGATCGGTGATCGACAGCGTCTGTCGCGATCACGACCGCTTGTCCCGGCGCAACCGGATAGTCTGTCCCGCGGCCCGGAAACCGGTCGAATTCGTCGGCCCACACGCCGGTCTCCGGCAGGTATTGCGCTTCTGCTTCCGAGCAGGTGCGATAGGTATACTCGACCGCTTGCAGGAAACCCGCGCCGATCAGCAAGCCATCGAGGTATACCGTCGTATCAGCATTGTTGTACAGCTCGAGAAACCCACCAGTCTCGTAGTCCCCTGCTTTGGAATAGTAGCCGGAGAAAAACGCCCATTCGCTCATCAGCAGGGAACCCCGGACCGACGTCCGCGCGACGACGCTCGCCGTGTCGAAGTCGCCTAGGCGCACGCGCGCCCGGCGCGCGAAGCCCTCCACGGAAGTGGCCCCGCTGTTGGACAGCCGCTCACGTTCGGCCGAAGTCAGCAGTCGCGTAAACGAGACCTCATACGACGCGGGCTCCAGGGGGCCCACTCTCACCAGTCCAGCGACATTGGTGCCGCCCGTGGCAATGATGGTTTGCGCCGAGTCCTCCGCCGCAACCGTGACGTCGATGTCGGGTACGCCCGTGCTCCAGCCCAGGGCCTGCGCTGCCGCCTGGCCGGCGCTATCGAGGGTGACGTGCAACTCCACTGTGCGCGTTTGCACCGGCCGCTCGACCTGGGTCACGTCCTGCTCGAGGCAGCCGGTGGCCGTCACGCCCGCGGTGAGCGTGATCATTGCACCGCGGATGGTGCGCCAACTCCCCGCGGACACGACCGGGCCACGCATGGGTGACTACCTCCAGCAAGCGCGAATCGCGCAAACGCCAATCGATCCCCGCGCGCAGGCCCTCGCCAAGGCGGGCCGGCACTGGCCACGCGCGAGCCGGCTGCATCGAGCAACGATCGCTGTTGCACTGCTTGCGATGATGTATGCCCCCCGGTCGGCCGGCGCGCAAGCCACAATCACCGGCATTGTCACCGACGCCACGACGAAACGCCCCATTGCGGGGGCAATGGTCGTCGTCGAGGGGACCAGGTTCGTAACGAGCGGCGACACGGGCGGCGCGTACCGGCTCACCGGCGTTCCACCGGGCCCGCACGTCGTGCGTGCGACCCGCCTCGGCTACGCGCCAGCGCGGATGCCGATCATCGTGCCAGCCACCGGCGCGATGCAAGTGGACGTCGAGCTGGCGCGCAATGCACTCACGCTGCGCCGAGTCACGGTGACCGCTGATCCCACCAGCCGGGCCCGCGGAGAGCTCGGCACGGCCAGTGTCATCGAGAGCGAAGCGATCCGCAACCAGGTGGCGACGTCGGTCGCTGGCGTTCTCGAGCTGGTGCCCGGCGTGCAACTCACCTCCCCAGGGCTCGACGGCACACAACAGGTCGCGCTCCGCGCCGTGCCCGTGTCCTCCGGCGGCTTCGCGCTGCTCCAGAGCGCGACGGCGCTGAACCCGTCCGCCCAGCAACTGGCGGCGTTCGGCACGCAAGTCGTGCTCGACGGCGTCCCGGTTTCCAACAATGCTAATCTACAATCTCTCGGTCCCCGCGCCGAGCTGACGCTCCCGACCAGCGCCGGCGGCGGCATCGATCTCAGGCGTATTCCCGCAGCGACGATCGAGCGCGTCGAGGTGATTCGCGGCATTCCGTCGGCGCGCTACGGCGACCTGACGCATGGCGTAGTGCTGGTCGACACGCGCGCGGGCGTCTTCGAGCCGCTCGTGATCGCGCGCGCTGATGCGAACACGAGCGAGCTGGCCTTTGCTGGCGGTCGGTTGATCGGGCGCGCGCAGACGGCGACCCTTACGGCCAACTTTGCCCGCACCGTCACGGCACCCGGATTGCGCGACGACAGCCGTTATCGGCTCACGGCCGGCTTCGCGCATCGCCTGGCTCTGGGCAGACGCTCGTTCGATGCGGCCCCGGGTGCTGGTGACGATGCCGAAGCGCGGGTGCGACTCGACACCCGCATCGACATCTTCCGTGTATTCGAGGACAATGTGAGCCAGGCGCCGAACGCCGATCTGGCGTCGTACAGCCACGACGCCGGCCTGCGCCTCGTCGAGCGTGGTCTCGTGCGTCTCGGCGGTGCCACACACCTCGGGTTCACCACGGCGTTCGAGGACGTTGCGCAACACTCGTACACGCAGGGGCCCCGCCTCCGACCCGCGATGCCGTTCACCGACCGGCCGACGCCGGGCCGCTCGATCGGCAAATACATCGGCGGCACGTACGTCGCGCGCGTTCATGTCGATGGCGCGCCAAAGCACCTGTACGCGCGCACCGAGGTGTCTCATGAGCTCACCACACTGGGCGCGATGCACGAGGTGCGCGCGGGCACGGAGCTCCGGCGCGAGTGGACGAGCGGCGCTGGATATCAATTCGACATCGAGTTCCCGCCGCAGGCCGACTTCAATGGCGTGCAAGGCTACGATCGCCCCCGTCGCTACGACGCCGTGCCGCCGCTCGTCACCTCGGCACTGTACATCGACGATTGGATGAACCGCACGATCGCCGGATCGGCGACGCTGCAGGTCCAGGCGGGGCTTCGTGTCGACGTGCTGCACGAGGGCACGACGTGGCTTTCGGGCGCGCGCGATCGAGTCCTCGAGCCACGGTTGAACATGGAGTTCGCCCCCGTCCCGTGGCTCCGCCTTCGTGCCGGAGCCGGCCGGCTGGCCAAAGCGCCGTCACTCGAGACGCTCTACCCCGCACCGCAGTACAACGACGTGGTGAACGTGAACTGGTATGCCAACGATCCCGCCGAGCGGCTGGCGGTGCTCACGACCTTCGTCTTCGATCCGACGAATCCACAGCTCGGCTACTCCATGGCCGATCGAGCCGAAGCAGGTGTCGAGATGGATCTCGGCCAGAGCGGCGGGCAACTCTCGGCCGTCGTGTATCGCGATCGCGAAACTGGCGGAGTTGGTATTCGGCCCGAGCCTACGTATCTATTGCGCGAGCACTATCAGCTCACGGACTCGACCGCGGGGACCGGGCGGCCGCCATCGATCATCGAGCCGGCGATTTCCGCGGACACCGTGCCGATCATCGTCGACCGTCGCGCCAACAATCTCACACTACACGGGAGTGGGGCAGAGGCGACGGTCACGCTGCCCGAGCTTCCGCGACTCCGCACGCGAATCTCGATTCAGGGTGCGCTCGAGCGTAGCCGCTTGGCCAACGATGGCATCGAGTTGGCCACCAACTTCGGCGACTTCCAGCTCGATCAGAACCGGCGACGCGCACCGTACTGGCTCGGCGCCACGCGCACCGGAACGCTCGCGCTCCTCACCACGCGTCTGATTCATCACGAGCCGACGATCGGACTCGTCGTGACCGGCACTATCCAACACACGCTGCGCCAGACCTTGCAAGACGAAGGCGCGGCCGACACGCTCGGCTGGGCGGGATACGTCACGCGCTCCGGAACATTGACGCCGGTGCCGCCGGAGCGGCGAGCGGACGCGGTGTACAGCGACCTCCGTATCGCGCGCAGCGGGTTGCTCCTCCAACCGCAACGTGGGCCCGTCGACTGGATCACAAGCGTTCAAGTGAGCAAGTCGCTGCCGGGCAGCGGACGCTTATCGTTCTACGCGTTCAACGCGCTCGACAAGGTCGGCACCTACGGTACGCGCGAAGTGGCGACGCTTCTTTACCCGCCTCGCCGCTTCGGACTCGAAGTATCGATCCCGGTTCCGCTCGGCGTGCGCCAATGAAGGCAAGATCCGCGCTGTGGCTGTTCATGGTGATGGCGGCGCCGACGGCGAGCGCGCAACTCGGATCGACGAACGTCGCGCCTTGGAGTCCGCTCGCGCCCAGGGCAGACCTGCCGCGCACGCTCCCCAACGCGGGGGCAGACGCCTGGTCGCTATGGTTCGCGCCCTTGTCGCCAGGGATCTTTGCGGGCGCCGGCAATCCGGCGGGCCTTGCGTGGGAGACGCCGGGATCACGGAGCGAGTATTCGATTTCGCGCCGAAATCAAACGGGACGGTTCCACCGCCCGTTCGATCCCGAACGCGCGACGACGTCGGAGATCTCGGCAAGCTCGTACAAGACTCTCCCGCCGAGCGGGAACGTGCTGGGTGAAGTTGTCGCGGCCAACGAGCGGTACTCGCCTGGGCCGCGGAGCGATGGTTCACCCTTCGGTTCGAGTCCGTTCGTCCTGGCCGACACGGCGGCGGCGGCGATGACTGCGACGCGCGCACGACTCGCCGGTGCCGGCGGCTGGCGGATCGGAAGCTGGGGAGCCGGAATCGCCGCGGGATACGATGCCAGTGATCTGCACAGCGACGAGACCGGGTTCGTTCGGCGCGGTCGCTTCTCGATGTCGGGCCTGACCCTGGGCGCTGCACGACAACTGGCGGCTCCATTGCCGCTCGTGGTCGGCGCGCATGCCGGCGTCTGCCGCAACGCGGAGTCGGTGGGCGTCACCGCGCGCGATGCACCGGGCCAGCTCTTCGACATCCAAGGTTACCGTGAGGCGCCGCGGGTCGACGTCCCGCTGGCACAGTTCTACTCTCACCGGCTGGATGCACGGTCGGCGTTCGGTGGCGCACAGCTCGCCGCGAGCGTCCGTGGCGCCGACGTGGTGTTGGGCGCCGAGCTATCGCGCCGCGCGGACGCCACCTCGCACGAGCAACGGGCCGGCGCACCCGTGGACCGCTGGTCGGCCCATGGTGCGAGCTACCATGTCATGGCCGCGCGCAGCTTCGCCGCGCTGGGCCAGCTCCGCGTCGCAGCGCACTCCACCAACGTGTCGGGCGCGGCAACCGCTGCGGGCGACAGTGCGGCAACCTTCCGCGCGCGAGAGCGATCGAGCGCCGCGGTCGTTGAGCTCCGGTCGCAAGTCTCGCCGTCGGTTCGCACATTGGCCACGATCACGATGATCGACGAGCGCCGCGAGCGCCGCGACTCGATCGCGCAAGCCGTCACGAACCTCCACGCGCGCTACCCCGTGATCGGGTTCGCCATGGGCGTCAAGCTGTCCGAGCGAGGCGAGTTGCTGGTTGGACTCACCGCGACCTGGTATCGTTCCGCGGGCACGATTCCGTTACGAGTCGAGTCCCTCTCATATGATCGATTCCTGGAGCCGGAGATCGCGCTGTACGCGACATCAATGCAGTCCACAGCCGCGCAGGGCGGACTCCGGTGGCGGCTTGGGAACCAGGCGTTCGTGTCGGTGCTCGCACAACGAACGACGCTGCTACGCGACGGGTTCCCGCAATTTCCAGACGTTCTGCCAACCGGTGCGCGTGCGGCTGCCGAGTTGAGGGCACAGATCACGACACACCCGAAGTGATATACAAACTCGTATATGACAACTCGAAGCGCCGGGGCTTCGAGTTGCCCTGGGAGATGACTGGCAGATCGTTACTCCCGGCGCTCGCCTCGCGGCACCCCGCCGAGCAACTCGTACGGATCGATCGGCTCGCCGTTCCAGTACTTGCCGTCCGCCGGCCAGCGCATGACCTGAAAGTGGAGATGCGGCGTGTTCTTGGGCGCGTTCCCGGTCGTGCCAACGTAGCCGAGCGTGTCGCCCTTCACGATTTCGCGTCCCGGCGACATGGCCTGGTTGTAGTGATCCATGTGCGCGTAGTAGTACACGATTCGGTTCTGCGGATCGACGGTGTACATCGAGATGCCGCCGAGTGCGTTCGTGCTCATTCGGAGGATGCGTCCATCGTCGGCGGACAGGATGGGCGTGCCGCGCGGCGCGAGGATGTCGATGGCACGGTGGACACGTTCGCCGCCATCGCGCGGATCGTCGAACGTGTCGTAGACCTTCGACATGTCGGCGCCGGCAACCGGGACCAGGAGTCGTCGCGTTCGGAGGTAGTCGATGTCGGCGAGCGTGGATGCGCTCGCTGCTTCGCCCGCCGACGCGAGGACCGGCGCGCCGGCAGCCGCCGGTCGGCGCGGCGACGACGACTCGGCGCCCAGTGGCTCGGGGTAGTAGAGCACGGGCCGCGCGCATGCCGTCAGTGCGAGCGACGCGTACAGGGACAGGAGACCGATCGGGCCGGCGATGGATCGCATCACCGTGTTGACGACTCGAACTTTCGGAAGGTTGCGCCG
>DATISA010000278.1:0-8099 GCA_035469245.1 Gemmatimonadaceae bacterium | reverse complement strand
GCGCTAGCTTTGCCGCATGCCGAAGTGGCTCGCGCGCGCTCTTTCGCGACCTGAGCTCCTCTGCCTGATCGCGGCCTCCGCGCTCACGCATTTCTGGCGACTCTTCTCACCGCGCGCGGTCGTCTTTGACGAGTTCCACTTTGAGCGATTCGCCTCGGCGTACTTGACCGGACGCTTCTACTTCGACGTCCATCCCCCCCTCGGCAATCTGATGTACGCCGCAGCGGCGACGCTGGCGCGCATTCCCGCGGACGTGCTGGCGCGTCCGGATCCCGCGCCGCTGCTGCGCATTCTCCCTGCGGTGTTCGGCACGATCGTGATCCCGCTCGTCTACACGATCCTCCGTCAGCTCGGGTCCAGCCGACCGGTCGCGGCGCTGGGCGCACTCGCCATTCTCGCCGACAACGCGCTCCTCGTTACGTCGCGCTTCGTGCTGCTCGACATCTTCCTCATCGGATTCGGACTCGCCGCCGCGGCACTGTATCTTGCCGCGCGATCGCGCATCCGCGCGGCCCGCTGGCGATTCCTCGTGCTCGCCGCAGCCTTGGCGGGGTGCGCCTTGAGCGTGAAATGGACCGGCGCCTCGGCGCTGGGACTCATTCTCGGCGCGTGGCTTCTCGAGTCTGTGCGGCGGCGCATTCCGCTCTCGCGTTTCGTCGGCGAAGCCGCGCTGCTCGTCGGGATTCCGATCCTCGTCTACGTCTCTGCGTTCGCGGTGCATTTCGCGCTCCTCACGCGGAGCGGTCCGGGCAACACGTTCATGAGCGCGGCGTTCCAGTCGCAGCTCATTGGCTCGCTCCAGTACGACTCGACGGTCCACGTCACGTTCTGGCAGAAGCTGGCCGACGTGCACCGCGCGATGTGGTACGGCAATACTTCGCTGCAGCTCGTCAAACACCCCGCGTCTTCACCGTGGTACACCTGGCCGCTCATGAAGCACCCGTTCAGCCTCTGGAACGGTCCCGTTGGCGCCGATGAATCGCGCGCGTCGATCGCGTTTGTCGGCAATCCCGCGGTCTGGTGGGGCGGACTCCTGGCGACGCTGATCGGAGTGGTCGCGCTTCTGTCGCGGCGCGCTCGCCTTCGCCGTGTGACAGCGGCCGGATCAGCCGGAACCGGCTTCGAGACCAGCAAGCCGGCGAGCGCGCCAGCGGGCTTCGCGGTCTTCTTCCTGCTCGCCGGCATCCTCATCAACTTCGTTCCGTTCGCCGCCATCCAGCGCGTGATGTATCTGTATCACTATCTGCTCGCGCTGGTGTTCGTCATGATGTTCGGTGCGTATGCGGCGGGAATGCTCGCGAGATGGAACGGCGCCAGCGCATCGCGGCACGCGCATCCCGCTTGGTCGCGCGCATTGTACTGGGCCGTCGTCATCGTGCTGCTCGCCGGATTCGTGTACGTGTTCCCGTTCACCTACGGCTGGCCGTTGAGCCGCTCGCAGTGGGTCGCGCGATCCTGGCTGCTGCATCCGTTCTGACAGGTCAAGCTCGCCCGAAGCACGCACGTACCCGATTAGCTTTCGCGCATGCTGAATCGCGCCACGCCCACCGTCATCGACGCCGCGCTCGACAAGGAGCAGCGGCTCGTGGAGTGGCTGGCCGCGCGGGGATCACTCGCCATTGGCTACAGCGGCGGCGTCGACTCGGCGTACCTGGCCGCGGTTGCGGTGGACGCGCTCGGCGTCGATCGCGTCCTCGGTATCATCGGCCGGAGCGCGTCGTACCCGGACAGCCAATGGCAGAACGCCAGAGCCGTGGCGACGCAGATCGGGCTGAGTGTAATCGAAATCGATACGGACGAGCTGAACGATCCGCGATACGCCGCCAATCCGACCAACCGCTGCTACTTCTGCAAGACCGAGCTGTGGTCGCGTCTCGTTCCCGTCGCGCGCGATCGCGGGATCGATACGGTCGTCGATGGCACGAACGCCGACGATGTGCACGACTATCGACCGGGCGCGCAGGCGGCCCGTGAGAACGGCGTGCTCTCGCCGCTGGCCATGTTCGCGCTCACAAAGGCCGACATTCGTGAGCGGTCCCGCGCACGCGGACTCCCCACGTGGGACCAGCCATCCTCGCCGTGCCTGTCGTCGCGCATCCCGTACGGCACGCCGGTCACTGTGGTGAGGCTCAAGCGCGTCGAGCGCGCCGAAGCCGCCTTGCGCGCCCTCGGCATCGAAGGCGACTTGCGTGTTCGGCATCTCGGCGAGCTGGCGCGAGTCGAGCTCTCGCAAGCCGAGTTGGGACGGTGGTCGGATTCGGACGAGCGCGCGCGTCTCGAGTCGGCCGTGATCGACGCCGGCGGCTACACCCGAGTCGAGATCGATCCGCGCGGCTTTCGATCGGGCGCGCTCAACGAGGCCATCGCGCAACGTGCGGCTCTTTCTGGCGATTAACCTCGCGCTCGACGTTCGTCGCGACATCCTGGATGCCACGATGCCGCTCCGCGACATCGCGCCCGAGCTCTCATGGCTCGACGAGCCCCGGCTTCACCTCACGCTCAAGTTCCTCGGCGAGCAACCGCCCGAGCGGCTCGACACCATCGGGTCGACGATCACCGCCGTCGCTGCCCGCCATCGCGGCCTCGTGATGAACCTCGGCGGGGTCGGCGCATTCCCGAACTTTCGTCGAGCTCGCATCGTATGGATGGGTGTCGAGCAGGACCCACGCCTCGAATTGCTGCACCACGACGTCGAGGTGGCATACGAGGCGCTTGGTTTCGAGCTCGAGGGCAGGCCGTTCCGCCCGCACCTCACGCTCGCGCGGGCGAAGCACACGCTGCCTGAGGAGCAGCTGCGCAAGCTGGCTCGAGCGGCGAAGCGAATCGATTATCGAACGGAGTGCATCGTGCAATCGGTCGATCTCATGCAAAGCGAACTTCTTCCCGCCGGCGCGTCCTATCGCACCATGGTCGCGGCGACGCTGCGGAGCGATTGAGCCATGGGGTGCATCGCCCGCCTTGGCTGCCTGTTCGTGCTCGTGTGCCTGGCCATCGCCGGCTGGTTCACGCGCGACCTGTGGCTGCCCGATCGATTCCGCACCCATCCATCGACCGCGAGTGTGTCGGCGTGGCAGCCGCTGTCCGCGGCGGGTGCCGACAGCACGCGTGCGGCTCTCACCAAGCTGAGCCAGCCGCGCGGTCCGGTGTTCCAGACCCTTTCGGGCGCTGCCGTGGCCTCCTACGTGTTCCGAGAGGTCGCGCGGCAGCTGCCGCCATCCACCGACAGCGTCCAGGCGATGGTCCAGGGAGATCGCATGTCCATGCGCGCCAGTGTCGACATGTCCGAGCTGCGCGGCCTGGGTGGGGCGATCGGCATGCTCGGCGGACGCGAGCGCGTGCAGCTCACCGGCACGCTGCGCCTCGTCTCGTCGGGACTCGCCGAGTTCCAGGTACAGCAGGTTCGAATAGGCGAGCTCCCGTTGCCGCGCGGCATGATCCCGGCCCTGATCTCACGTTTCTCGCGCGCCAGGCGGCCGGCCGGGCTCGATGCCAATGCGCTCCCGTTGCCGATCCCCAGCTATGTGGGCGACATTCGAGTGGCGAACGGCAGGATCACCTTGTACAAGAACACGCAATGACCACGGCACGCCGCATCCTGATCGTCGATGACGAGCAGGGCATTCGTGCAGCGCTCGGGCAGTTGCTCGAGTTCGAGGGCTACGAGGTTCGCGCGGTCGGCAACGCCGTGGATGCCATCGCCGAGTATCAGAAGCAGCGTCCGGATCTCGTATTCCTCGACGTGAAGATGCCGGGGATCGACGGGGTCGAAGCGCTCAAGAAGCTCAAGGAGCTGGACGAAAGCGCGATCATCGTGATGATCAGCGGCCACGCGACGATCCAGACCGCGGTCGAGGCCACCCAGCTGGGCGCCTACGACATCCTCGAGAAGCCGCTCGATACCGACCGCATTCTGGTCACGCTCAGAAACGCGCTGCAGCACCTCGATCTGCACGAGGAGAACGCGCGCCTGCGCGAGACGATCCAGTCTCGCTACGAGATCGTGGGCAAGTCGTACGGCATCCGCGCGGTGATCGACAAGATCGAGCGCGTCGCCAAGACGCCGGCGCGCGTGTTGATCACGGGCGAGAACGGCACCGGCAAGGAGCTGGTGGCGCGGGCGATTCACGCACAGTCCACGCGCGCCGACGGACCGTTCGTGGAGGTCAATTGTGCCGCGATCCCGAGCGAATTGATCGAGAGCGAATTGTTCGGCCACATGAAGGGGTCGTTCACGGGCGCGGTGGCCGACAGGGCGGGGAAGTTCGAGCAGGCGCACGGCGGGACGCTGTTCCTCGACGAGGTGGGGGACATGAGCCTCGCCGCGCAGGCAAAAGTGCTGCGCGTGCTCCAGGACGGAGTGGTGACCCGGATCGGCGGATCGAAGCCGGTGGAGGTGGACGTGCGCGTTCTGGCCGCCACCAACAAGCGCATCGAGAACGAGATCGCCGAAGGGCGCTTCCGCGAGGATTTGTACTATCGGCTGAACGTGGTGCCGATTCACGTTCCGCCACTGCGAGAGCGGCGCGAAGACATTCCGCTTCTCGTCGCCCACTTCGTGGGCGTGCTGACGCGCGTCGATGGAATGGCGCCGCGGACGATCGCTCCGGAAGCCGTGCAACGACTGTCGCAACTCGAGTGGCCCGGGAACGTGCGTGAGTTGCGCAACACGATCGAGCGGCTGCTGATTCTGTCGTCGGGGCCGCGCATCACGGCGGAAGACGTCGCGCGCCTCGTCGGCACCCGCGACACCGAGCAGGCTGGCCTGGGATCGCTGCTGGACTGCAAGACGTTCGAGGAGTTCAAGCACGCGGCGGAGCGCGCGTTCCTGCTCGCCAAGCTGCGCGAGTTCGACTGGAACGTGTCGGAAACTGCGCGCGGGCTCGACATGCCGCGGTCGAACCTCTACAAGAAGATCGAACGCTACGGTCTCACACGGGAGAGCGTCGGCTGATGGTGGATCGCGACTGGGACAAAGAGCTGGCCAAGGTCGACAAGCAACTCGCGTCGCTCTCCGACGAGGCGTTGCTCAAGCCAACGGCCGTGAGCGGAAATCCGAAGGCGCCGCCGCAACCGGTCGGCAAAGGGGCCCCCGCCGAGCCGCGGCCGGAGCGCAAGACGACGGCGTTCGGCGTATATGGCCGCCTGCTGCTCTCGCTCGCCGCGGGCATCGGGATGCTGGCGTGGCCATATCCGGCGCGCTGCGGCGTTGGACTTGCCGGCTATCTTGCAGCGGTGGGCGTGGTGGCCGCGTCGGGATTCTGGAGCGCCGTCTGGACCTTCCGGCACCGCGCGGCGCGCGCGCACATGCTCGCGCTGATCATCGCGCTGTGGGGGTTGGTCCTCGCGGCGATCGAGGTGCTACCGCGCGTGGGGTACGCCATACCGACGGTGCAGCACCCGGCCAGCTGGGCCTGCACCGATAACGCTTTGCCCAAACCATGAAAACGTTCAAGAACTTCGTCGGCGGTGACTGGGTGCCGCCGATCGGCGGTGAATACTTCGAGAACCGAAATCCGGCTGATGTGAGCGACGTCATCGGGCGCTTCCCACTCTCCGGGTCGGCCGACGTCGAACGCGCCGTAGAATCGGCACAGCGTGGATTCGAGATCTGGCGCCGAACGCCTGCCCCGGTCCGCGGCGACATTCTCCGCCGCGTCGGCGATATCCTGACGGCGCGAAAGGACGAGATCGCGGATCTTATGACGCGGGAGATGGGCAAGCCGCTCGCCGAGACCCGCGGCGACGTGCAGGAAGGGATCGATACGGCGTACTACGCGGCGAGTGAAGGGCGACGGCTCTTCGGCCACACGGTGCCGAGCGAACTGCGAAACAAGTGGGCGATGAGCTTTCGCCGCCCCATCGGCATCGCGGGGATCGTGACACCGTTCAACTTCCCGATGGCCATTCCGACGTGGAAGATGTTTCCCGCGCTGGTCTGCGGGAACGCGTGCATCTTCAAGCCGGCCGAGGATGTGCCGCACACCGGGCACGTGCTCGTCGAAGTCCTCGTCGAGGCAGGGTTGCCGCCCGAAGTTATTCAGCTCGTCCACGGCGTCGGCGAATCGGCAGGGGCCGCAATCATCAATCACCCGGCCATCCCGCTGATCTCGTTCACGGGATCGACGGAGACCGGCCGCCTCGTCGGCGAGATCTGCGGGCGCATGCACAAGCGCCTGTCGCTCGAGATGGGTGGCAAGAACGCGATGATCGTGTTCGACGACGCCAATCTCGACCTCGCGCTCGACGGTCTCGTGTGGGGTGCGTTCGGCACCACGGGGCAGCGATGCACCGCTACGAGCCGGCTCATCGTTCAGGATGGAATGCACGACGAATTCCTAAGTCGGCTCGTCGACCGCGCTCGCGAGCTAAAGCTCGGCGACGGCCGCAAGGAAGGCACCGACGTGGGGCCGCTCGTCAACGAGGCAGCGGTGGAGAAAGTCGAGCACTACGTCGATATTGGACAGGGCGAAGGCGCCGACCTGTTGTGTGGCGGCCGCCGCGCCAACGGGGACGGCCTCGACCGCGGATTCTTCTTCGAGCCGACGATCTTTGGACGGGTGCGCGCCGGTATGCGGCTGGAGCAGGAGGAGATATTCGGTCCGGTGCTGTCCGTGATCCGGGTTCGCACGGTCGATGAGGCTTTCGCCGTGAATAACGACGTGCGATATGGACTATCCTCGTCCGTCTATACACGTGATGTGAACGTGGCGATGAGAGCGATGAACGAGCTCGACACGGGGATCACGTACGTCAACGCGCCGACGATCGGCGCCGAGGCACATCTGCCATTCGGTGGCGTAAAACAGACGGGCAACGGCCATCGCGAGGGTGGCTGGGAGGTCTACGAGTTCTTCTCGGAGACCAAGGTGGGGTATGTGGACTTTTCCGGGGCGTTGCAGCGTGCCCAGATCGATACGTATCTGGGGACGCCCGATTGAGAGGATCGGGCGTCTAGCCAGCACCGCTCCGTCCGGTTATTACATGGTCGCGGCAATCGTCTCCGTGTCGGGAGCGCAGTGAGAGGTCATGGGTTCCAACGAGTCAATTTCGGTTCCGGTGGGTGATGAGGGCATCCAGGGCCCGGCGGGCACACCGCCGCGCGCTATCTCGTCGCAGCAGCGCGTGGAGGCGCTGCGCGAGCTGAATCGCGGCCGCACCAAGCTCGGCTTTCTCTGGGAGTGGACGAAGATTTTCCAGATGTCCATTCTGCTCTTCCTGCTCATTCGCACGTTCCTCGTCGAAGCATTCAAGATCCCGAGCGGGAGCATGGAGAACACGCTGCAGGTCGGCGATTTCCTGCTCGTGAACAAGCTCGTGTACGGTGCGGAAGTGCCATTCACGCACAAACGTCTGCCGCGGCTGAGAGAGCCGCGCGACGGCGACGTGATCGTATTCGAGTGGCCCGAGGACCAGACAAAAAATTTCGTCAAGCGCCTGGTCGGTGTGCCCGGGGACACGCTCGAGATGCGAGACGCGACACTGATTCGAAACGACACCGTGCTCTCGGAGCGCTACGTGGAGCACACGGAGCCGGACATGGACCCGGCGCCGGAAGATTTCCGCTGGCAGCGTGACTACCTCGTGAAGACCGCCGCCGCTGCTTCGGGCTATCACCCGTCACGAAACAACTGGGGACCGTTGGTCGTCCCAAAAGGGAACTACTTCGTCCTCGGCGACAATCGGGACAACTCACTCGATAGCCGCTACTGGGGGTTCGTGCCGGATTCGCTGCTCAAGGGTCGACCGTTCGTGATCTATTACAGCTATTCTCCGGATTCCGCGGACCATAGTTTCGCCTGGCTCACGCACATCCGCTGGACGCGGCTGGGCGAGCGAATCCGATAGATGCGTATGGCCGCCACCGGCAACAAAAAAACGTCGTATGAAGAAGGTTCCCTCGATCAGTATCTCCGCGACATCAGCGCGTATCCGCTGATCTCTCGAGACGAGGAAGTTCGCCTGGCGCAAGACATTCGCACCGGCGATCAGGAAGCGCTCGACAAGCTCGTGCGGTCGAACCTGCGATTCGTGGTGTCGGTCGCCAAGAAATACCAGAATCAAGGCGTGTCGCTCTCCGATCTCATCAACGAGGGCAACCT
>DATISA010000277.1:0-13084 GCA_035469245.1 Gemmatimonadaceae bacterium | reverse complement strand
ACCGTGCGGCCTGTGACCGCAGTGCCGCCGCTGACACCGGAGATCGTGACCGGCCCACTCGCCGTGAGCGGGAAGTCACTCACCGTCTTGGTCCCGCCATTGTCGTTCGTCACCGTCTTGACGAGCGTCAACGTCGGCCCGTTGTCGTTGTTGATGATCGTACACGTGGCGGATCCAGCGAGGCCGAGCGCGATGTTCGAGCCGGTCTGCGTTCCACCGGAGCAAGTCCACGAGCTCGCCGTGTACCCCGCCTGCGTCTGCTCGGTCAAGGCGTAGCTGCCGGCGTTCACCCCGCGACCCGTTACGGCCGTCGTGCCGCTGACGCCCGAAATGGTCACTGGGCCGCTCGCCGTGAGCGGGAAGTCACTCAACGTCTTCGTCCCGCCGTTGTCGTTCGTCACCACTTTGACGAGCGTCAGCGTGGCGCCAATGTCATTGTTGATGATCGTACAAGTCGCGCTGTTGCCAACCGCCAGCGTCACGCTCGAGGCGGTGGAGCTGCTGGCACCCGAGCACGACCAACTGCTCGCGGTGTACCCGGTCTGCGTCTGCTCCGACAGCGCATACGCGCCGGCGCTCACTTGGCGGCTCGTCACCGACGTCGTGCCGCTGACACCCGAAATGGTCGCTGGGCCGCTCGCGGTGAGCGGGAAGTCACTGAGCGTCTTGGTGCCGCCGTTGTCGTTCGTCACCGTCTTCACCAGGGTGAGGAACGTCCGCTTGGTGTTGGTGAACGTGCAGGTGATGTCGCCGCCGCTGCCCATCGTGATCGTGGCCGATTTCGCGGCCTGGTCCGTCGTCGCACTGGCGAACGCGTTGTTGGCCGTACAACTCACGCTGGTGAAGTCGAAGTTCGACGCAAGCGACGACTCGCTGATGTGATACGTGCCAGTCTTCACCTTGTCGATGAGCTGCGAGCCCGTCCCGCTGACCGTCGTGATCGTGAACGGCGAGGTCACGACGGGGTCGCTATTGCTGCCGACATCGCTCGTGAACTGGAAGGCACCGTCGCCGCCGACCGTGTTCTTCACGATCGTGATCTTGCCACGCACGCTGATCGGCAGGTTGAACGGCGTGCAGTTGCACTTCGACGTGTTCTCAGGCAGCGTGCCGTATCGGAAGGCGAGCGCATTGCTGATGGTCGTGCCGCCCATGCTCGTGTTCGGGCACGATCCGCGTGCGTTCGTCTGGTCGGAATTCTGCCAACCGAGGCAGTTGTTGAGCGCTACCGAGGTCTTGCCTGCGGGGCAGACGATCGGAAGGACATCGAGGTCGACACTAGCCAGGCCGGCGCCCGAGGACATGTCTCCGCAGGCATCCGCGGGCGAGTTCTCCTCGTTCGAGTTGTTCTGGCCCGGAATGAGGTTGTAGTGGAGGCACTGACCGTTGGTTGCGCTACCAGAAACGCCTAGAGTCGGATCGTCCGCGATCCAGATGCCGACGTTATAGCGCTCTGTCGCCGTCGTTTGGAGCTGGGCGGCCGTATGCGCGAAGATCGTCTGGCCCGGCGTGCACTCGATCGTGTCGCCCGCAGCGAGGGGAGTGAACGGCCCAGTGGCCGAGACGGTCGAGAACGACGTAATCGTCGCAGTGGCAATCGAGATGTCGTTGGCCGTGCAGTTGAGGACGTCCGGGTTGGTCGTGCCTCCGCCGCTGACCCAGTTCGAAACCAGGGAATCCGCGCCTAGGACATCATTGCCCATACATTTGCCCGGCCCGTTCGCCGGCACCGTGAAATCGAAACTCGGCGTCGTTGGCGTCAGGCCCGGCTTCGGTGCCACAGTGGAGTTGTCGCTACACGCCGCGTACAATCCGAGGATCGCCGCTGCGGTAGCGATGGGAATGAGTTTTCGCTTCATAAACCGTGTGCCTCCTTACGACAGGTAGGGGTGCCGCCGAACTTCTAGAATTCATTCGCCTTCGTCGGCAGCCCGGCTGTCTCGAACTCGAGATCCTTGGCTTTGCGGACCGGCCTCGCGGACGGGGTGCCTTGATCGGAAGGAAGGGTCTTACGTGCTGGGTTCTAGCTGCTCATTCACACATTCGAGCTATTTCACTCCCGTTACCATGTCTCCGCCGCGGCGCGACACGCGCGGGAGCAGGCGGCTGCTTCTCTGCCATTGCTCGATGATTCCTGGCACCTACCTCCTGAGCGCGAGTAGCACAACGTCGCTCAAACACCGACTGCACCGGCTCACGCGACTGCCGCCCCATACGACACTTCTCCGCCACATTCGCGAAGAGCGTAGCCAAACTAAGAATCACGTGTCTTCGAGGGATGGGCAGATCGGCCTATCTGTCGGGCCTGTGAAAAACACTCATGCCCCAGCCCCCTGTGCCAAATCGGGCCCTTGCTCGGCACTATGGAATCACGCGCGTCGGTATCGGCCGAGTGCGCCAACGCCGTGCTAAAGGCCGCCCGTATGCGGCGTCAGACTCTCGCGGTGTTGGCCAAGAACGTTCTGCGGCCCGCCGGAAGCGTGGACCGTGGCTGACCCCACAGCCTTCTAGCTATCGCGCAGTGATCCCGTCCGCCCCAAACCCTTCCACAATCGCCCGCGCAACCTGCGCCCTCGTGTGCACTCCGAGCTTCGCGAGCACACTCTCCGTGTGATGCCGCGCCGTGTGCGGGCTGATATGAAGCTCTGAAGCAATGGCCGCATTGCGCTGCCCGGCCGCCAGGCACAAGGCCACGTCCGCTTCCCGCTTCGTCATGCCGAACCGCTGCATTAGGCTCTCGCGCGATGGCAGCTTGGACTGTGCGCGCTCGATCGTGACGATTACCGCACGGCTCCTGATCTCCTTGATCTTCTCGAGCAACAGTGTCGCGCGCATGCGATACCGGCCGGCCTCGGTCGCGACTTCCACTTCGGTCGGTTTGGTGTCCCGGCTCCCAAACGCGGTCTTGGACACCGACCGAATTTCCCGCGCCAGCTCGCCCCGCTCAGCGTCCGCCGTGAGCAGCCGTTGCGCGGCGGAATTGCTGAAGCACGGATACGCGTCCGATCGAAGCAGCACGATGCCTTGATCAATGGTGTCCAACACGCCGCCGAGCGTCGCCAGTGGGAGACCAGTTCGCAACGCCGCGGTCTCGTCCGCGGACGGCAACTTGGCCTCGCGATCGGACTGAGGGGCGACTCCGGGCGATGGTTGGTATCTCCCCAGCGGTCCGTCGAACGGCACGTCCTTCAGCGAAGTCGACATGGGTCTCCTGCGAGGTGCCCTCGAGGACCGACGTCGGCCCCCGTATTCCTACTGTGATGGCGCGGGGGAAACTTACGTCTCAGGCGTTATGGCACCGTTAGTAAATTGTGAATCCACATGACCCGACGGCGCCGTTACACTGGCGCATCTGATATCCAATGAGCGCACATATGGAGACGGAACCTGGTGTCGAATTTCTTGCTCGGTCGACCAGAACACGCGGTCGTCTTCGAGAACTTTTGTGACTTCCGCGACGCAAGGGTGACGGGCGGGCGGACTGTGCAGTCGAAAAGCCGGAGGTGCGCGCAGTCACAGCGCGAATGAACTCGCGTTCCGGCTCGCAGTAAGGCTCGTCCGTCGAGCTGGCCAAGACGGGGATCGGCCCAAGAGTCGTGGGGAGCCGGCGGGATGCATCGGATGCACCATACTCTTGACTGATCCTGGCCACGCAATTGATTGCACGACAACGGCTTCCCATATTTGTCGACTCTTGCCTGCCCGCCCGGTGTTCGAGCCCAGGGACTCACAGCCCTCGCCGCGTACCATGTGTAATGCACACGGCGTCTACCCGTGGGACCGAAGAGGCCAAACTCGCCTCGCCCGCGGGTCGAACGCGGTCGGTTTTGCGTATGTGCCAATGTGCCTTTTGTGACTTGCATCACCGGATTCACCGCGTAATGTTTCACGCCCCCCGTCGCCCCGCCGCTCGCATGTCATGATCCGCCCACCGCTTAGCGCGGCAGACGCGCAGTAGACGGCTGATGTCCTTCCCCCGCCGGATCATTCAGCTCCGTACCCTCGGCACGCTCGCAGTCGATGCCGGGGACGAAAGCGGCCAGCGCAGTCGTCGCGCGCTGGCGCTGCTCGCGCTCGCCGCCGGCTATGGCCCGGACGGTGTCAATCGCGAGAGCGTGATCGCGCTCCTCTGGCCCGAGAGCGACTCCGACCGGGCGGCAAACAGCTTCCGGCAGGTACTGCACGGCATCCGGCGCGAGCTCGGTGAGGGGGCCCTGGTCTACGACAGCGGGCGCCTCAGTCTCAACCCGTCGCTCTTCAACGTCGATCTCTGGAACTTCACCCGCGCGCTCGAGTCGGGGGACTTCGAGGCGGCGGCGGCACTGTACAAGGGCCCGTTCCTGGCCGGCTTCCACATCTCCGGGCTGCACGAATTCGAGCGCTGGGCGGACGGCGAGCGCGATCGCCTGCGCCAAACGGCCGTCCATACGCTTCAGATGCTCGCCAAGCGAGCCTGCGATAACGGTGATCACCGTGAGTCCGTGCGATGGTGGCGTACCGCGGGCGGCATCGATGCCTTGAGCTCGACGAACGCCCTCGGCCTTTTGCAGGCGCTCGCCGCGAGTGGCGATCGTACGGGCGCGCTCAATTACGCTCGTATTTATGAGTCGCTCGTCCGGACCGAGCTGGAGACGGAACTGGACGACGAGGTCGCCGCGTATGTCGCGCTGCTCAAGCGCTCGTCAGCAGACGGCTCGCGCGTCGTGCCATTGTCGGCGACGTCGCATCCCGCGGTAGCGGCCGACGCCGCTCTGCCGCCAGCTGAAGGAGCAGTCGTCGCCGACGCGTCGCCAGCGGCGCTCCCTGCGCCATCGATCAGCAAACGCTCACGCATCAAGCTCGGCCGCGTCGGACTGTTCTCCACCGCGGGGCTCGCCGTGGTCGTGGCGATTGCCGCCGGCCGCTGGTCGACGTCGATCGCCGCGGGCGCCTCACCCTCGCCCAACGGTATCGCCGTCTTTCCGTTCCGCGCGTACGCCTCGGCGGACACGTCGCTCGGCACCGTACTCTCATCGCTCGTGACGGCGGACCTGGATGGCGCGGGTGATCTCCACACTGTCTCGCCCGGCGCTGTCGCAGCCGCCTGGAAGACGCGTCCGGTCCCTGGTGGCGGGATCGACCTGAATGAAGCGCGTCAGCTCGCGCGCCAGCTCGGCGCGGGAACTGTCGTGACGGGCGACATCGTCGAGCGCGGCGGAGGCGTGCGCGTCTCGATCGTCCTGCACGACGTCGCTCGCGGCTCGCGCATTACGGACCAGATCATCGTCGACGGAGACACCGCGTCTCTCGTCAGAATGTCCGATGAACTCGCTGCCCGCGTGATCGCGGTGCGCTACCGGCAGCCGAATCAGCACATCATCCGGGCGGCAGCCGCGTCGACGCGATCCATCCCGGCGCTCAAGGCATTCCTCCGCGGCGACATCGCGATTCGCGAAGGGCGATACATCGACGCCCTCGACGCGTACCGCGAAGCAACGGTGTCGGACAGTGGATTCGCCCTGGCTTACTATAGGATGAGTGCGGCAGGCGACTGGTGCGGACGCGAAGAAACAGCCGACAGCGCCACCGAGTTCGCAATTCGATACTCGGACCGCTTGGCCGATCGTGAGCGCCGCCTCATATCCGCGTACGCGGCATGGCGCGAAGGACGAAGCACGGTCGCCGAGCAAACGTACCGCTCGATTCTCGACGACTACCCCGACGACGTCGACGCGTGGTTCGGACTGGGCGAGACACTGTTCCACAACAATCCTCTACGTGGTCGATCCGTCGTCGACGCGCGGCCGGCGCTCGAGCGCGCCATCGCACTCGACTCGAACAACGTCGAGGCAATCATCCACCTCGCGCGGATCGCCGCGCTGCAGGAGCACGTGCGCGAAGCCGACGCCCTCGAGCAGCGGGCAATCCGGCTCGTCAGAAGCCCGGGCACACTCGAGAGCAGAGCGTTCCGGACGTTCGCGCTCGGCGATCGACCCGGTCTCAAGCGCGTGACGCAGGACCTCGAGCGAGCGGCTCCGACGCCGCTGGGACCGGGTACACTCCTCGACGTCGCCATCGACGCCGACGACGTCATGGGAACGGAGTCGTTCGCGCGTGCCCTCGTGAGTCGCGCGTCTTCGGCTGCGAGTCGCGCCTTTGGACTTCGACTGCTCGCACACGCCGCGCTCGCGCAGGGTCGATGGGCCGAGACTCGCGTTCTGCTGGACAGCGCGATTGAGTTGTCACCGGGGCCGGGCATCGCGCAGCTGTCGCTCGCCGCCACGCTTCCCTTCGTCCCGATGTCGCGTGCGGAACTGGCGCAGGTTCGCGAGATGACCCGCAACTGGTCGCCGGCAAATTCAGTCGACAGTATCGGCGATCCAAACGCGGTGCGCCGCAGCCGGATCGACGCGGAGGTCCGGCTGCACAGGCTTGGCATTCTGAGCGTGCGCATGGGCGACTACGACGAGGCTCGGCGCATCGTCGCCCAACTCGACGCGCTCACGACGCCGTCGCGCGACGGGCGCCGTATTCATGCGCTCGCGCAGAGCGTCCGGGCGTGGATCGCGGCGGCGCAGGGCCATTTGGTGGAGTCGCTCGCGGCACTCGATGCCGCGGACTGGGAGAGCGCGGCGGACGTGTTCGCCGCCGAAGCGGCCGATCGCTATTTGCGCGCGACCGTGTTGCAGTCACTTGGTCGCACGAAAGAAGCCGCGGGCTGGTATACGTCGATCGCCGAGCGCGCGGCGTACGAGCTTCCCTATCTCGCGCCGGCACAAATGCGATTGGCCGAGATGGCCGGGCAGGACGGACACGCCGAAGCGGCGCGCACCTATGCGGCGCGCGCCGCTACTCTCTGGCGTCAGGCTGATGTCGCGCTGCGAGCCTCGTCGAACGGCTCGCTTCAGCTCACTGCACCGTAATCGTTCCCTTCATGTTCATGGCGAGGTGGGGCGTACAGTAGTATTTGTACGTCCCGGCCGGCACACCGGCGAACGAGATCGTGTAGGTGTCGTTCGCATTGAGGAGCAGCGGACCCACGAGCTGCGACATGGGGTTGGGCATGTTTCCCCCTAGCGCACCTGCCGCTCCCGATGGGACGCTGTCTGGCCAGAAGCTGACGTTGTGCGGCGGAGTCGATACGACCGTCCAACGCACGCCATCGCCCTGCTTGATGGTGAGCGCTGCCGGATCGAATTTGTAGCCGGTCGCGTCGCCAATCATCTTCACGTCCCACGTCTTGCCGGTGATCGGCTTGCCGGCGGACGGCGCGCCACCAGGGGCCGCCGCGGTCGTCGCACCAGCGGCCGGTGCCGGAGCAGGCGCTGCTGCCGTGGCGCCCGTGCTCGCTCCAGCTCCCGCCTTTTCACCACCACCACCACAGGCCGCGCATGCGAGGACCGCGGCCGCTCCCGCCAACCACCGAGGATACGATTTCATATTCATTGTAGGAGTTCTCCGTACGTTGCGCTCCTCCGCCGCGCATATGACGTGCCGGGGAGCCGTGTCGTTCAATTTGGTCGAGTCTGGCGTGGAAGGATAGCGGCCGCCGCCGCAACTCCGGTCACTGCGGCTACCCGCCTGCTGGCCGATACCGTCACGCCGAGGCCGCGCCCTCGGGTTGTCGCGTCCGGTAGACGACGACCTCCCACACCGCGGTCCGATGCAGCGTCGCCTGCTCGAGCCCATTCCCGCGGAGCACACTGTCGATCGCCGCCGGCGAGTGGACGAACACCCGGAACGCGGTGCGACGGACACGCAGGATCACGTTGATCGTCCGCACGACAGATCGCACCCACCACGCGTCGCGCGGATACACAGCGCTGAAAAACCGCCGCGCCTTCCGGGCCGCCGTCCCGACGAGCAGATCCATATCCGGGTAGCAGCAGATCACCCGATCGAGCGTGACGACATCGGCGCTGGGAAGCTCGTTGGCCGCCTCGACGAAGTCTGCATGTATGAAACGCACGCGATCGGCATGGCCTCGCCGGCCGGCCTCGTCCTGCGCGGCCGCGATGTAGTCGGGTGACACGTCGACGTGCACCGCCTCGCGCGCGCCGGCGTCGAGCAAGGTGTGGTGAATGGCCCCAATGCCGCCGCCGATGTCCAGGAGTGATCCGCCCGCGATTCCGGCGGCGCGGAGGTCGTCGAGCAGGAGTTGCGTGGTGTGCCTCGGCCCCCGCCGACGAAAGCGCCGCAGCTCGCGGCGCGCCGTCTCACGGCCGAATTGTGTCGCGATACCCTCGCATTCACAGCAGCTCACCACGCGCGGCTCCCGGGTCGCTGAATCATACGAATATCGCTGACGGGGCAAGCGCCCGCCGACCGCACCCAAAGGCGGCGACAAGCGACCACTGACAGACTGGCTGCGGCCAGTTACGCGCGTCGAGCCGGGCTGCACCAGGTTGTGACGCGAAATGCAATGCTCGCAGTCAGGCTCTCGGACCTCCAGTCGCGAGTGACAATTGCGAGTGACCATGGTGAGTGCAATCAACGCAGCCAACCGATCCGAGATTCCCTCCGTCGACGCGCGACCGGTTCTGTTGGTCGACGGCGATTACGACTCGCGGCTCATGTGCCGGACCAGTCTGGCTCGGGCCGGGATCGAGGTCGTCACGGTGAGCGACAGCGCAAGCGGTGTCGGCGTGGCGAGGATCGTCCAGCCAAAGGTCATCATCCTTGACGTCGAGACCGGAGAGGACGGGCTGGAGTTTCTCGCGAGGATGCGCGACGAGTCCAATGTGCTGGACGCGACGATTATCGCGCTCACCGATCGAGACATCGGCCATCACGAGCGCACCCTGGCCGCGGCCGGTTTTGATCGCGTGCTGGCGAAGCCCATCGAACCGAGCGTCGTGTTGGCGGCCGTGCAGCAAGGCCTGGCCCAGCGGACTCCGAAGGGCTGACGCGCCGGGCGTTCCTCGCGTTGCCACGCTGCTTTCGACGGGCGATCTTTCGCTCGGGGAGGGCTGGCAGAATGGCTAATGCACCGGTCTTGAAAACCGGCGTCCGAAAGGACTTGGGGGTTCGAATCCCTCGCCCTCCGTTGTCGGTCGTGCTTCTGAGATCTCGCAAAACACAGCGCACGACCGCGCTCTAGCGGTCCGCGCCGCCGCGGGGTACTATGGGGCCGGGCACACCGTGCCGTCCGAGCTCGGCCGCCGCAGGCCGGCACCCGACTTCTTCCGCTGGCCGCATGACCACCGCTCCAGTGCCGGAAGACACCGCGCTCCTGCGCCGCGCGCTCGCTTTGCTCGCCCTGCTCGTCGTCGCCGACCTGTGGGCGTACCACCACTTCGGCGTCGGGCTGCGCAACATCGGCGTCCCGGTGTGGATCGCGGCCGCGATCGGCGCCGCCACGAAAATCGCCGGTTTCATAGTGGGCGACGACAAGGTTCGCGCGCTCACGGCGACGCTTGCTGATCGCGTCCGCAAGTTCCTCCAGCCCCTGGTGACGCCCGGGATGCTCGGATTCGCGACGGCGATCCTCGCCAGTCTGATGCTCACGATTTCCTCGGTCACGATCGTGTCCGACACCGCGGGCGAGGACGCGCGGGTGGCGGTGACACCGCTCGAGGAGAAGCCGACCGGCACCACACGGCCGCTGACGCACGACGCCGGCGTCACGCGGATCGTCGTCGCGACAACGCCGTTCGGGCGAATCTTTCGCGTCGCGGCCAGCGGCTACGTCGGCGGCACCTTCACGGTGTACCCGCCAGTCGGATTGCGTCTGATGCTCGGGACGGACCTCCCTGCTCTCTCCACGGCGCTGTTTCGCCCGGACCCGAACCTGCTCGGGTATCTCGCCGACGGTGCCGAGCTTCGCGTGTATCGTGTCGGCCGCGGTGCCGATTCACTCGTCGCGGCGGACACGGGCCACTCGGGCTCGTTTCTTCTCGGCCGCCCGCGCGCCATCAAGTCGGAGCTCATCGACGATTGGACCCGCGAGTTGACGGCGGCGGGTGCCGACGCGGCGTCCATCGCACAGGCGATCACGGCGTGGAAGGTCCAAACGCCATTGTCCAGCACGAGCCAGCTCTCGCCCGGTGATCGGCTCCGCGCGGAGGTGCGAATGAATGGCACGCTCGTCGGGTCGGGCGAAGTCATGCTCGGCGCCGATCCATTGCTCGACGTCCCGCTGAGATCGAGTTCCGGCAGGGCGCCATGAGGAGGTGCGCATGTTGACAGTCAGGCTTCTCTCATGCTCGATGCTTCTGCTGTGGTCCGCGCCCGTGGCCGCGCAGTCGCCGACCCGCATCGGCGTGCAGGTGCAGCTGATTGCCGATCGCTACCGGCTCAAGTTCGGGACTCGCACGGCGGCAGTCGAAGCAGCACTCGCCGGGAAGATCGACACGCTGCTGAGTACACGGATCGGGTTCCTGCGCTTCGCCCCCGCGGCAACTGGAGATGGCACGGCCTATCGCCTCGTCTTCACGCTCGATCGCAAGGACCGCGCGTCCACGGGACTCTTCCAGGAGTATGGGTTGTGGGCCCGGCTCGAGCGGCCGGGAGCCAGCCCCGAAGAGCTCTACTGGGTGACGCTGCGGCCAGCGGACGCGACGTCGCAGGCGATCAAGGACGAGGCGACGTTTCTCGGCGAAGTGGACGCGAAGCTGGCCCACGCCAACCTGAGCCCGATCGTCAAGGATCTGTTGAGCAAAGTCCCAATCACGGAGACCGCGCTCCCCTGGGCCGATCCGCTGGGCTGGGTGCTTCCACTCGGCAGCGACTCGCTGTGCATGAAGCAGTTCACCTTGCTGACGATCACCAACGAGCTCACGATCGGCGGAATGTCATTCGCCAGACGGTATGGAGCCAGCGTGGCGAGTCTTGGATTCAGCCCAACGGCTCCCACGCCGGAGGCCACGCCGTTCCTGCGCAAAGTGTTCAGCGAGCCCGTATCGCTCGAGTCGCCCACGACGCCTCTGCCGGCCGACGTGAAGAGCGAGCTCCTGAACGCTCTGCGCACGGGAAAGGTGAAGCCTACCCAGGTGTACGTCGTGGATTATCAGTACGATCCCAACGCCTGCCGTCTGCAGCCGGTCGCGCCCGGCAGCACTCCGACGGGAGGTGGACGATGAGACGGACACTCGCCGGACTTGCCGTTGCGCTGGTCCCGTCGATCGCGTCTCCGCAAGCCGTGATGACCATCGCGCACGTCCGCACGACCGTGACCGACGCGCTCGCCAGGCGGCAGAGCGCCGGCTTTGCAGCGACGAGGAAATCACTCGAGAGTGTTCGCGTGAGCTGCGCGCTGAGCGACTCGCCGGCCGGTTGTCGGTCGCACGTCGATTACTCGCTGGGCTACCTCTACCAAACGGAGGGATCGCGCGTCGACGCAGGTCGGGACACCCTTCTCGGCCGCGCCATGCAGTATTACGACTCGGCGCTCGCGGCCGACCCGAACAATCGCGCCGCGCTGTACAACAAGGCGCTGAGCGTTCGCGACCTGGGTACGCGCGCGGCGCCGGAGCCGTTTCTTCGCGAGGCCGCGGTGCGCGACCCCGCGCGCAGCTCGACGTACCTGGCGCTCCTCGGGGATTACTTCTGGGACCAGGCGCGCTGGCGAGACGCCGTAGGCGCGTATCGCGGAGCGCTCGATGCCGACCCGGAAAACGCCGCGACACGCGCGGCACTCGTGCAGTGCTATCGACGCTGGCGCGATCCGAGTGTTCTCCCCGAGCTGTTGAACGTTGGTGACTCGTGGCAGGTGCGCTTTCCGGAGTCCGCGGCCGACGCGTACCGGGCCGTCATCCAGCGCGCGCTGGCCGGCGCGCGACCCGGCGAAGAACCCGAGATCGCGGCACGGGCGATCGTCAAGCTGGTCTCGGTTCAGGACCGTTTCGGCGACACTCTGCTCGCGCGTTCGCCGACAGACACGAGCGCCCTGGGTCGCTGGACGCCACTTCTGCAGTTCGAGGCGTTCCTGCGAACCGCGTCGATCGACTCCGCGCCCTGGTGGTCGACCGGGGATCGTCGCCAGGCGCTGGCCCGTGCGGCCCTCGTGCGTGGTTCCGAGGCGAGCGCGAATGGCGACGACGCGCGTGCCGAGCGATTGTGGACCGCGGGCGTGAGTCTCGCAGCTCGTCGAAGCCGCGAGTCGGTCGACCTGCAGCGCGAGCTCGCGTTGCTGTACTCGCGCCGGCCCGAGATCGACCGTGGCGGTGACAAGTTTCGCCGCATCGAGGACCAGATTTTCGTCGAGAAAGGCGCCGCCCTCGCATCGGGAGATCTCGAGGCCGCTCAGCGATTTCACACGACGCTCTTTCTGATTTACTCACAGCGAGGCATCTGGCGGTCGCCGTATCCCGCGCGCAACGCGCTCGATCAGCTCACGTGGGCTCTCCGCGCCGCCGACGAGCGCGCGACCTCCGAGCATTTCTATCAGCCGCTGCCCGAATTGCGTGAGCGACTGGCCACGGTGCTCGACTCGCTTCGACAGAATCGGACCGGGGCGCGAGACATGGCCATTGCCGCGGTGCGCGCGTGGCTGGACGCCGACGATCCGGAATCCGCGCAGCGAAGCGCGCGTCTGGCCCGCCGCCTCGGCGCGGACGTGCAACTGGCGGCGCTCGACGCCCTGATCGCCCGACGCACACGCGCCGCCGCTTCGTGCGACCGCTCGACGTTCACCGCGCTCGAGCCGGCGGCTTTTGCCGCGCGCCAGCGGTTCAAGCTCTACGCCGATTGCGGCGCGAATGCTGGGGCGTTCGCGATCGCGGATACGCCGGGCTTCACGCTCATCGGGATCGAGGACGTACTGCGATTCGAGCGGGCGGCGTCCGGGCTGCTCGCTTCCGTGGGCATGCCGCCGCTCCACGCCGGCCACCTCGAACCGGCGCAGCCGGATCGCGACGCGATTCCCGTCGCGCTCGCAACCGAGACGATGCCGCGCTGGCTCGACCTCGAGCCGGACGAACGCCTCGCGCTGCGCGCGATCGTCGCGCTCGGCGACGCGGCGACGGGCGCGCGGATGCGAGTCGAGAGTGGAAACATCGAGATCACATCGGGAACGCGGCCGATCGGCGCCGCGACGCTCGATCGGCTGCGCGCGCTGCCGGGAGCGAAGCTGGTTGGGCTTGCGCGTGGTCCGTCGAGGTAATGC
>DATISA010000276.1:0-2258 GCA_035469245.1 Gemmatimonadaceae bacterium | reverse complement strand
CTTCGTCAGGTGCATTGGTCTCCCCAGCTACCGCGGCGGTATTTGACGACGACGTCGCCGAGTCGGCGGTCGCTTTGGACGTACTCGGTGTCGCGCGGCGAGCGCAACGCTCGACCCGGCGACCTGGAGGAAGTCGCGCCGGGAGACGCCTCGCGGGGTCGACGTCGATTGCTCGGGCACGGCCGGTAGTATACGTGCCTCAGAGTCCCGTGCCAGTCCGGCGGACGGCCCGGGCGCGATTAGAGGATCTTAACGGCCGAGCGGTGCTTCAGGGACCATCGCGGAGCGCGACCACGCCGCCGCCCACGCCGACGTAGATCGTTCCGTTGGGACCCAGGTGGAGGCCGGCATAATGGTTGTTGTACAGCAGCCCCGTGCCGGCCAGCTGCTTCCACACGGTCTCGCCGGTGCGGAAGTCGATCGCGGTGAAATACCAGGCGTCCGTCGTGCCGGGTCCCGGATCCTTCGTGTACGTGTAGATCAGCCCATTGGCGAGCGACACTTTCGTGACGAGCGACGGAACTCGCTCGGCGCTCGTCCAGACGACGGTGCCGTGGCCATTCGCGTCGATGTCGATGCGGGCGAGTCCGGGCGTCGTCGTTCGTCCGCCTGATGTCGCTTCCGGCCCGGAGTACCCGTAGTTGTTCTCGACGATGATCGAGCGGTCGGTGGCGACGAGCGAGTTGTCCGTGGCGCCTTCGTTGGCGCCGAACACGGGAACGCTCGTCGTGAGCCGCGGACCGGTCACGTGCGCGCCGCGCCGATACACGAGCACGTGCATGTAGGGATCGGCGTTGTCCGTGATCGCCACGAAGTCACGGCCCATCAGCGTCGGCGTCGTGCCGCTCCCCTGGCTCAACTGTCCCGGTTTCCGGCGCGTTCCGCGGTCGTAGGGCTCGCGCCACGTGATCACGGGCTCGCCCTTTTTGTCAGCATCGAAGCGGTAGAGCGCGTGGTCCGAGACCACGAACACTCCGCCCGTCTCGTCCGCGGCGAGCGAGTTCTCGATCCGCTCGTCGCTCAACTGCACGCTCGCCAATCGGCCGTTGTGCGGATTCACCGTGGCCACTGTGCCGTGCTTCGTCACGGCCCACAGAGTACCCGCGAAGTCGGGCAAAACGGAGCCGATCTCGTCGCCCGGCTCGACCACGGAAGTCAGGTCGTATGCGCGGCGCCCATTGAATTGCGGGCGATTCCACCCGCCGATCAGGTCGACAGCCCAGATCTGTCCGGTGGCGGTCGGGAGAACGATTCGGTCCAGGCGGTCGAGGTAGAAATAGGTACCGGCGACGACGCCGGCTGCGTCGCTCACCGGAAGCGGAAGCGCCGCCAGCACCTCGAGCGTGCTCGGGTCGAGCAGCAGGAGCCGCGCCCCTGTGTTACCAAGAGCGATCAGCAGGATGCGGCCGTAGCGATCGAAGCCCATGCTGATCGGCAGCGCGAGCCAGTCCTCCGCCGTGCCGAGAAACGCGGAGAACACCTGCGGCGCAACGCCGAGCGGACCTCCGGTCTCGTACGTGTCGCTCATGTACGAATCGTCGTGGATGTTGCTCACGCCGTTCGGCGCCATAAAGGGATTCTGTGGGATCGCCGGCGCGAAAATCCGATGTGCGATGGCCGGCGTGCCGATGAACGTCGGCACCGGCTCGGCGCCAGGCTGCTGCGGGATCGGCACCACGGTCGTTTGGCTCGCCGCGGTCGCTGCCACGAGTTGCGCGTGATTCGCCTCGACGGATAGCGGATCCTCCGCACAACCATCGAGTAGTGCCAGGAATGCGATGCTGAGCGGCAGCAGTCGCGAGATTCCCCGTCGCATGTGCACGAGCTGTCTCCGGCGTGTCTCGAGAGCCTACGCCGGATATGTGTAGGTCAGCCAAGTCACGCCGGATGTAGGGGGATCGTCGATCGCGATGTGGTGAGATCGCGGGAGGACAGGTTCCGCACACCAGCCTGCCTCGCTGGCACCTGGCATGCCTCATTGCCCCCACGGCCCATCCAGGAGAAGGCATGTACAGTCTGGTTCGAATAGCTGGCCTCGCCAGTATAGGAGCAACACTACTCGCCGCGGGCGCCTGCAAGTCGCTGAACACGAAGAAGGAGCAAGGCGCCGTGATCGGTGCGACGGGCGGCGCAGTCGTCGGAGGCGTGATCGGCCATGCCACTGGTTCGACCGCGCGTGGCGCGATCATCGGCGCGGCGGTCGGCGGGGCGGCCGGCGCGATCATCGGACACCAGATGGATCAGAAGGCGAAGGAGAT
>DATISA010000275.1:0-4169 GCA_035469245.1 Gemmatimonadaceae bacterium | reverse complement strand
CGCCCACGCTCGTGCTGCTCGTTGTCGCGACAGCCCTCCTCGTGGTGTTCGTACGCGTAGAGTTGCGGCGCAAGCATCCGATGCTCGACCTCACCTTTTTCCGCGGGCGCGTGTTCAGCGCGGCGACGGCGAGCGCGCTGTTGAACTATGCGTGCGTGTACTCGGTGTTGTTCGTGCTGCCATTTCTCCTGATTCAGGGTCGCGGGTTGACCGCGTCGCAGGCGGGCATCGTGCTCACGGCGCAGCCGATCGTGATGGCGGCCGTGGCGCCGGTGAGCGGCACGATGTCGGATCGCCTCGGATCACGCTGGCTCGCGACGGTGGGCATGCTGCTGCTGGGAATCGGTATGGTGGCGTTGGCGCTCCTCGTGTCGCACGGATCGCTGCTGCAGATCGCCGGCGCGCTGGCCGTGGTGGGGCTAGGTGTCGGTACATTCGTATCGCCTAACAACAGTGCACTCATGGGCGCCGCACCGATGCACCGCCAGGGAATCGCGTCGGGCGTGCTCGCGTCGGCTCGCAACGTCGGCATGGTGCTCGGCGTGGGCTACGCCGGCGCGGTGTTCACGACAGTGCTGGCGCGCGCGGCAACGCCGACAGCGGGGATTCCGGCCGCGGTGCGGGCGAGCCTGCTCGCGGCGTCGGGGCTGGCGGCGATTGGAACGTTGCTGTCGGCGCTACGGCCGAGTGCCGGAGCTAGTCGGGCCGCGATCCGACCAGCGGATCCGTTGAAGTGACCCGCTCGCCGGACCGCGAGCGATCGAGCGGCCAGACATCGTACAGGAATGCCCTCACGAACGAATGCCGATCTCGCACGTGCGCCGCTCGCTCGCGAAGCCCGTGTGGGGTCCTTCCCATCGCTACATCATTGCAGCGACGACCGCTCATTCCACTTTTGGAATGAGCGGCTGTTAGGAAATGTCATCAATCGGCTACAGACTCGATCGGCCTGCCTCCTCGCCGATCGCCCCCGGGCTCTGCATAGGCTGCTCAGTGCCCGAACCGCCCCATGATGGATCCCTGCGCCAGCACGTGCCCGCGCATCTGGAACAGGACCGTGGCGCCGGTGGTCTTGCCGTCCACTCCGGGAATCTTGTCGACGTCGAGCGCGTACACGGTGAAGCTGTAGTGATGCTCGCCGTCGCCCTTGGGTGGACACGGTCCGCAGTAGGTGCTCTGCGAGAAATCGTTGTACGCCGCCTTGCCGCCGCCCGGCGACTTGTCGTTGCCATCGCCCGCGTCGAGCGACGTCGTCGTCGCGGGAATGTTGAACGCGAGCCAGTGCCAGTAGCCCGAGCCGGTCGGCGCATCGGGGTCGAAGCAGGTAATCGCGAACGCCTTGGTGCCGTCCGGAGCGCCGGTCCACGACAGTTGCGGTGCCACGTTCTTCCCGCCGCAGCCGGTGAAGACGTTCTCCATCGGAATGACGCCGCCGTCCTTGAACGACTGGCTCGTCACTCGCAGCGTGATTCCGCTGCGGGGCGCATCGGCGGCACGGACGGAGATCTTCTGGGCACTGGCGGCGGTCGTCATCGTTCGGCTCCTGGTTTCTGTCTTTCTCAATGTATTCGCTACATGAGCGGACCGTCGCGGAACGTCCACGTGGGCGAGTAGCCGAGGAGCTCGCGCGCGCGTGCAATGTCGAGCGTATGGTCGTCGCTGAGGTGCATGACGGCGTAGCGCGTCAACGGCGGACCGCTCCGCCCTTCCCTGTTGGGCCAGACGCGTTCGAGGAGCGCCGCGACCTGCCACGCGATCGCGCGCGGGACGTGTACGATCCTCGGCGGCACACCAACCCGTGACAGGATCGTCCGCAAGAGCTCGTCCACCGTCGTCGTCTCGGCGTCCGCCACGTTGAACACGCCGATCGAGTCAGACGCGAGCGCGTTCATGACTGCCGATACGAGATTGTCAATGTGCGTCACCGACACGCAGTTGCGTCCGTCGCCCGGAATCGGCAGCCGGCCGAATCGGCGCGCGTCGAGCACGCGCGGCAACAACGTGGTATCGCCTGGGCCGTACACGATGTGCGGCCTGAGCACGACCGCATCCCGCCGCTGCTCCAGCACCACACGCTCGGCGAGCGCCTTGGTGCGGCCGTAGCTCGAGAATCGACAGTCGCCGATCGGCGCATCCTCGCGCACGGCGAGCTTGTGGACGCTGTCGGAGTACACACTCGACGAGCTGATGTGCACGACACGCGCGGCGCTGGGAATGCTCTCGAGTACCGCGCGCGTGCCGTCGACGTTCGCGGCGTAAAAGGTCGCATATCTGCCCCAATCACCGACGTGCGCGGCGGAGTGAACTACCGCGTCGACGTCGACGCGAGCGATCGGTCCGGCCGTCACGTCCCAGGACGCGTAGTTGGGAGGAGGCTCATGCAGCTCACCGACGCCGCGTCGTCCGTACGACATCACGTGGTGGCCGTTCGCTGCCAGCGCGCGCGCGATGTGCCCTCCAACGAAACCGCTCGCGCCGGTTACCGCGACGCGCATCGCAATCGCTGGCGCGCGACCGAACGCACGGCTTCCTTGTCCACCTTGCGCGAGCGTCCGGAGACTGGAAGGTCCAGCAGCATGATCAGATCGGGCTGCGCCGCGGCGTCGATGCGCGACGGTCCTTCGCGCAAGGCCGCGGGCAATCGCGCCATTAGCTCGTCACCGGCGGCGGTCGGCTCTGCCTCGACCGCGAGGATGACTCGCTCGTCGGCGAGAGACTCGTCGTAGACGCCCACCATCGCGCACCGCCGCACGCCTTGAATCCGCTCGATCACTGGCTCGTGGAGCTCGGGGTAGATGTTGTGCTCGCGCCGAATGATCATGTCCTTGGCGCGCCCCAGCAACACGATGCGGTCGCCGTCGAGGCGCGCGAGGTCTCCCGTCGCGTGCTCCGTCACCGGGGCTCGCCCGACATATCCGGCGAAGAGATGAGGCCCGCTCAACATCAGTTCACCGGTTTCCGCGATGCGCGCACGAACTCCGGGTACCGGACGTCCGACGATGTCGCCCTCGCCTTCGTACGCAAGCTTCTCGGTGAGCGAGATGCTCGCTACAGGCAGCATCTCGGTCATCCCATAGACGCACGAGACCTCGGTGTCGGGGCCGAGCAGTGTCTCGAGCCGCGCGAGGAATCCGGTGCGAACCGGTGCCGCGCCGACGAGGAGCTGCCGAAGGGCGACCGGCACGGTACGATGCTCCGCGGCGAGATGATCGACGACTGCCTGGCAGTCGCCGGTCACCATGAACGTATGCGTGACACCAAATCGCTCGAGATCACGCAGCGTCCGCCGCGGAGAGAACTTGCTGAATCGCGGGATCACCACCCGCGCGCCGGCGAACAGCGCGGGGAGTATGAGATGAAGATCCCGGGAGTACAGCACGTCCTCGTCTCCGATTGCCAGCTGGGTTGCGACGACATCCAGCGTGGCACCCAGCGACCCGCGCGTGTGAACGACCGCCTTGGGATCCGCCGTCGTACCCGACGTGAAGACGATGAGCGCGGGCAAGTCATTCGACACGCGCAAATCGAGGAACGTATCTGGCCGCCCGTTCGCTACGGGCGTGTCGATCGATATGGCGCGTGGACCCCACGGGTACTGGCGTCCTACGCGAAGGAAGGTTGCGTCGCGGACGGAGTCGAGCGAAGGCAGCGTGCCCCCTCGCCAGCGCACAATTCGTCGAATGAACGCACTCCCGGCGGCGGCGAGCAGCAGCGACTCCGCCACCACCCAGCGAGGTTTGACCAGTCGCATCTGGGACTCGAACACCGCGTCGCCCGACCCCACGCTGACGGGCACCACAACGCCGCCCGCTTCGACGATCGCGACGATCAGAGTGATGGCATCGATGCTCGGCCGGACGGCAAACAGGACGCGGTCTCCGGGCTCGAGTCCGGCACGCAGCAGGCCGCTCCTCAATGCGCGCACGCGTTCGGCCAACGCAGCGCGCGTCATTGAACGTCCAGCAGTCTCGATCATCGCCGGCGCGGCTGGTCGTTCCTTCGCGCGCGCGTCGATTCGATCGATCAAGCCGAGGGACGTCATGCGCGCAACGGCTCCAGGCGAACGTCCAGCCGCGAGTACGCCGGAACGAGCACGCCTCGCGCTGCCCGTCGCCGCACGATTCGCAGGTTCCCCGGCTCGGCGACGAGCGCCTGCAATACGAGCTGCA
>DATISA010000274.1:0-18303 GCA_035469245.1 Gemmatimonadaceae bacterium | reverse complement strand
GGTGAGGTCGAGCATCGGATGCTTGCGCCGCAACTCTACGCGTACGAACACCACGAGGAGGGCTGTCGCGACAACGAGCAGCACGAGCGTGGGCGCCGACGTCCATCCCCACGCGTGACCCTGATTGAGCGCCACGAGCAGCGCGACCAGTCCCGTCGTGAAGACCGCCGCACCCAGAAAGTCGAACGATTCCTCGCGTCGCGTCGCGCGATCGTCGGCGACCGACCGCGCCGCGAGTGCGATGGCGAGCGCGCCGATCGGCACGTTGATGTAGAAAACGGACGGCCATCCGAATGCGCCGGCCAGCCAGCCGCCGAACGAAGGCCCGACCGTGAGGCCGAGATACGTGAAAGTGCCCAGCGTGCCGAGCGCTCGCCCGCGCTGGCTCATCGGGAAGCTTCGCGTCAGAATCGCCGGCCCCGTCGCCATGAGCATCGATGCGCCGAGCGCCTGCGCGCCGCGCAGTGCGATAAGCACATGTGCCGATCGCGCGAGCCCACAGAGTGCCGAGCCGAGCACGAACACGACGAACCCGGCGATGTAGAATCGCTTGTGGCCGAACAAATCGCCCGCTCGACCGACACTCAGCAGCAATCCCGAAATCACGAGGAGATAGACCGTCGTGACCCACTCGATGCCGGCCACGCTCGCGTCGAGCGCGCGGGCGAGCACAGGGAGGAGCGTGTTCACGACGCTGCCGTCGAGCGCGGACATGAACGTCCCGAGCCCGACTGTGACGAGCACCCACCACTTCGCAGAGCCTTCCAGCCCCGGCGTCACTGGAGCGGTCACAGTGGCGTCCAAACCGCGGTCGGGGCGTACTTGAACCCGGCTGGCAGACCCGGCAGCGGAGGCGAGCCAAACAGTCCAAGCTGGTCCGGCGGCATCGCGGAATGTACCTTGAATGGTGAGTTGATGATGCCGTGCCTCCGGGAGGCCGAATGATCGACGAGCGCAGAAACTTCCGTACGACGATCCACATCGCGTCCATGTCGGCGCCGAACTACCGCCGGGAACTGCGCGAGATCGTCGTTGACTCGGCCAGCGAGTACAACTGGATGCCGGCCGATCTTCTGTTCGAGCTCGGTGTGCGGCCCGCGCGCAGCGAGCGATTCCGGGCCGCCGCGGGGAACGTAGTCGAGCGCGACATCGGGTTCGCGCTCATCTACGCCAACGGCCGCTCGACTGCCACGCCTGTCGTGTTCGCTGGTGCCGATGACGTCGTCATGCTCGGCGCCATCGCGCTCGAGGGTCTCAACCTGTGCGTCGACATTGGACGCTGGGAGCTCGTGCCGGCCGGACCGGTGCCTGTGGCGTCGTACTCGCGACCCGAGCTGGTCTGAGCGCCGCCGCCGTCATCGCGCGAGTCGGTGCACCGCCTTCACCACCAGGGCGCCGTTCAACGGATGTGACAGCGCTCGCCCGCCCCCGCCCGGGAATCGCCACGGCGCGTCGGGCTCGGTCGTAAAGCCGGAGTTCCACACCACGAAGACGTCGTCGCCGATCTTCGGAATCCAGTGAAAACGCAGGTTGAAGTCGGCGCGCCGGTCCTCGTTCTCGAATTGCGCGAACCCCAAAAAGCTGGCGCGCGTGCTGAACGCGTACTCGACGTGGCCGATGAGCTGCGTCGCCGTGAAGCGACCCGCCGGCACGCGAGCCGCCGTCACCGACGAGCCGACGTTTAGGATGAGATGCCCGCCCGCTCGCAACGTCGCGCTCAGCTCGGCCGTGTTCGCGTGCCCGTCGTAGAACTGTCCGGTGCTGAGGACCGCCTCGGCGCTCAGCGGGCGACCTGACGACGATTCGTATTGCACGTCGGCGGTCGTCCACCAGTACCGACCGGGAGCGATGGTGATATCGCGAAAGACCTCGAACGTGTCGGCGGGCGCATCAAGGTTTCGCTGCACGTTGAGCTCGAGCTGGTCGCCCGACTGGAACTCGCCGCCGAGCACGTGCCACTCGAACTCGGCGGTCTGCCATGTGGAGGGGCGCGTCAGGTCGCCGGTCTTGCGATCGGTGATGATGTCCCAGTTCGGGATGGGCGTGAGATCGAGTCGACGAATGCCGAACATGCCGGGCCTCGGCATGTAGTCGACGTGGCCGGTCGTCTCCCAAACGCCGGTTCTCCGCGCGAAGCCCATCGTCGGCGAAAAGCCGTCGTCGATTCGGTAGACCGAGACGAAGTTGTCGAACAGGTCGTTCGGGTAGTCCGTCGACAACCGCCAGGCCAGCGGCGTTCCGGCCACGCCCGGCGTTCGCGTGCCCATCATCCAGACGTGTGGCTCGACATTGTGACCGCGAACGACGAGTGGAAAGTCCAAGTCGAATCCCGCGCCGCGCTCCGACCTTCCGGCGCCGGACTTGTCGACGACCATTGCCGCCACGGTCGACCGCTCGAGCACGTCGTGGGCGATTCGCACCGCGACGTCGTTGGCGTTCTCGTGACCGCCGGTGCGGACGTCGAGCAGCCCGATCGCCCATGGGCCCTGCTTTCCATAGAGGCGCGCACCGCCGATGATCGGCACGGGTACGCCCGTCGAATCGAGACCGATGCGCCGCGAATAGAAGAGCTGCGCGCGCCCGGATGAGCCGATATCGAACAAGCCGCTCGACTCGAGAAAGAATTCGCGCTTCTCGGGAAAAAAGGTAGGGAAGCGCGTGAGATTGATGACCTGTTGATCGGCTTCGACCTGGGCGAAGTCGGTGTTGAGTGTGAGATCGGCCGTCATCGTCGGCGACACGCCAAGCTTCGCGTCGAGGCCGGCTTTTCCGTCGGTACTTCCGGAGCCGGTCCGCGACCCGTCGACGTCGTACGACGGCGCGATCGCGCGGCCAAGCACGTACGGGCGCAGCTCAGCCGGACGACTGTGTGTGACGTCGCCGAAACCGGCGACGTCTCCCGTGTTGAGCAAGTTCTGAAGACCCTGCGCGCGGCCCCACGACCGCCACAGGTCCTCCTCGTTCTTTCGCCGAATGAATCGCCGGACGTTCAAGCCGATGATGTCGGTCTCCGGCTTGAAACGCAGTGTGCGGAACGGAATCGCGAACTCCGCGGTCCACGAATCGGCATCGCGCCGGGTCGCGACGTCCCAGATGCCGTTCCAGTTCGCGTTCACTTCGTCGAGTCCGACGAGCTGGCCATCCCACATCGCGCCGTTGGGGTTGGTCCGGAACAGAAACGCGCTGCGCCGGTCGCGGTAGCTGTCGATGAGCACCGTGATGTTGTCGTCGGACGAGAGATCCGCGTCGCGCCGAAGTTGCGCGCCGCGAATGCTCTTCACGTCGCGATCGTAGGCGTGCACGGCGACGTACAGACGCTCGCCGTCACGTACGACCTTGAGCACCGTTCTCTCGCTTGCCGGTGCGCCCTCGGCCGGCTCGCGCTGGCGAAAGTCCACGATCGAGTCGGCGTCGCGCCACACCTGCTCGGCGAGCCGCGCGTCCAGGCGGATCGGCTCCGTCGATCTCGTGACGCGATACGCCTGCGCCAGTGCTCTCGACGTCGATGCGGTGACCAGGAGCCACGGGATCGAAAGCCAGACGAGCGAACGCATCGCGCGCCTCAGGGCGCGGGCTGGTAGATGCGCAGCACCGGATGTCCATTGACGTTCTCGAGCGGCAGATACACGAGATGCGTGCGCGGATCGACCGACACCGTGTGCGCGTGCGCCGCGCGTATCTCACCCGCTGGGCGGAGCGCCGCGCCATCCAGCCAGAACGCCGACACCACGCCGGATTCGGCCGCAACGTAGAGTCGCCGCCAGCCCGGATCCCACGCCAGCACGTCCGGCTCGTCGCCTACGCGGAGCTGTTGCACAGCCTTCATGGTTCGAAGATCGAGCACGATCAGCGCGCCGTTGCCCTCGCACGATACGAAGGCGAGTCGATCTGGCTCATCGATCGCGAAGCCGTGCGGATGGTCGGCGCCGGGCAGATCGTAGCGCTGGACGATCTTTTCGGTGACCGGATCGATCGCAACGAGCTGGTTGCGTGTTTGAACCGCGACGAGAATGCAGTGCGAGACCGAATCGTAGTGTGTGTTCCCGGCCTCTCCCCCGAGTTCGATTGTCGCGCGCTTCACTCCGCTTCTGGCGTCGATCACCACATCCGCTTCGCCCGACTCGTCGGAGACGAACACCTTGTCGGCTTTCGTGGCGTAGGCGATCCCGTCGGGAAAGCGAATGCCGCCGACGCGACTCACCACCTTCAGCGTGCGATCGTCGACGATCACGACTTCATGCGCGCCGGCCGCCGAGATGTAGACCTGGTGATGCGACGGGACGGCCCAGACTCCAGTGGCGCGTGGAACGCCGCCGATCTCGGAAATGACCCGGCCGCTATCGGTATCGAACACGATCGTGCGACCGGCGTTCATGTGGTTCATGTAGATCCGATGCGTCGACGGATCGAAGCTCTGGTAGTCGAATCGATTCGCCGGGCCGGGGAGTGGAAGCTCACGTACGAGCTCGAGGCCCGACGTCGGTGGCTTGTCCGTGCGGGGCGCAGGTGCGCGCCATGTCGCGGGAGTCATCGACTGCGGCGTGGCGTAGCACGGTGAGACCGATTGGCCAATCGCCCGACGTGACATCACCGCCAGGCCCAACGCCGCGAATCGGGCGAGTGCTGCGTTCAATATCCGGTCACCGTCCCTCGAGGTCGCGTTCGCCCATGACGTGACGCGTCGCCTTTCCTTTACCGGGATGTTGCTTCGCGTCGTAGAACCGCTCGCCTTTCATTCGGAGCTCGAGCGCGAACGCCGCGAAGTCCTTCGGGGTCATCTCTTCGGCGATGCCCGGGATGATCCCTTTGAGCAGCGTGAGCCGTTCCTCCAGCTCGAGTCCATTCGCTTCGTCGACCAACCGCCGCAGCGTAGGATGGTTCATCCAATCGGTTTCTCGGCTCGTCGTCATCGTCACTCCCCGGTAGGCGCGGTCGCTACCTCCAAAGCTATCACGGCCCCCGCGACGGGCGGAGATCGACCCGGTCGCGAGATGCGCCCGCCTCAGGTGGTTCCTGGAAACGTCAGCACGAAAGAGGTGCCGCGCCCCGCTGGCCGCTCCACCGCGATGCTCCCGCCGTGTGCCTCCATCACGCGCTTGCAGATGCTGAGGCCAAGACCGTAGCCTCCGGTGCTCTTCGACCGCGACGGGTCCACGCGGAAGAACGGCTCGAAAATCCGAGCGACGTCGCTCTCCGGAATACCGACGCCGTCGTCGGTGATGCGGACGACGGCCGCCCTCGCACCGAGGTTCACCGAAACCTCGATCGCCCGACTGTCGTGAAGCGAGTACTTCGTCGCATTCTCGAGCAGATTCCGCAACACCGTACGGATCTTCGCGGCATCGATGTCGACGGGAATCTCGCCGGATGGTGTGATGAGCCGAACTCCAGGCGGCCGGTCCTCGAAGCTCGCCGCAACCTCGCGCACGATCGGCACGAGGTCCTGGCGTTCGGCGCGGATCCCTCCGCCGGCGCGCAGCCGCTCCAGCTCTAGCAGCTCGGCGACCATTCGCTCCATCTCCGCAACGTCGGTGGAGAGCCGTGCGCGCTGCTCGTCGTCCGGCAGAAGCTCGAGCGCCACTTTCAACCGCGTGAGCGGCGACCGCAGCTCGTGGCTCACGCCGATCAACAGCTGATCCCGGGCGCTGATCATCTCCCGGACCCGACTCACCATCTCGTTGAACGCGTCGGTCAGTCGTCCGAATTCGTCGACGGTCGTGCGCCGAACCTGAACGTCAAGCTCTCCCGCGCCCAGCCGCGTGACCGCGTCGTTCAATTCACCCAGTGGCCGCAGTAAATGGCGCAGCATGAGGTGCGCGCTCACGAGGATGCCGAGGACGACCAGGACGAACAGCACGAGAAGCCCCTCGTGGGCCGTTCCGGGGTTGATCCGCTCGTGCATACCCGACATCACGACGAACCAGAAGAAGAGCGTTAGCAGCAGCATCAGGCAAGCTGCCATCGTCACCATCACGGCAACGACTTTTCCGAACACCGACCCGCGGAAGCGCGGCAGACGTTCGCTCACCTGGCGCTCCCGGCGAAGCTGTAGCCGACGCCGCGCACCGTTCGGATGAACGCGGGATGCTTCGGGTCGTCGCCCAGCTTCTGTCGCAGGCGGCTGACGAGCACGTCGATCGACCGGTCGAACGCCGCCCAGTTGATGCCATGCGTTCCCTCCATGATCCGCTCGCGCGTGAGCACGCGGCCGCTGTGACGCACAAAAAAGCCGAGCAGCTCGAACTCCGCCGTGGTCAGAGCGATCTCGCGCCCGTCGACGCGCGCCGTACGAGTCGTCCAGTTCACCTCGACCGGGCCGGCACGGATGACCTCCGCCTCGTCGGTCACGCCGCGCCGCAGCACGGCCTGTATGCGCGCCACGAGCTCGCGCGGCTCGAACGGCTTCGGGAGGTAATCGTCGGCGCCGAGCTCGAGCCCCACGATTCTGTCGCTCACGTCGCCGCGTGCGGTGAGCATGATGACCGGGACGCGGCTCGTTTCGCGGATCTTCTTGCAGACCGCCAAGCCGTCCATCTCGGGGAGCATCACGTCGAGGATGACAAGATCGGGTGGATCGGCTTTGAGCGCGCGTAGTCCGGCCGTTGGTCGCGCCTCAGCCCGCACGGAATACCCGAACCGATCCAGATACTCGGTGAGCAGCGCATTGAGTCGTTCGTCGTCGTCGATGATCAGGACGCGCGTCGTCATGGCAGCGATCACTCCGTCAACAGCGCGCGCATTGGCGGAACGAGCGCGGCTCGGCGCGCTGGAACCGCGCCGAACCCCAGCCCGATCACCATCGCCGTTCCGAGCGTGCCGGCGAATGCCGGTAGAGGAACCGCGACGCGCCAACTCGTCGTCGCCGCGACCGCCGCGGCGCCGCCGGCACCCAAGACGAGACCAGCCATCCAGCCGCCGAATGCGAGAATGGTCGACTCCAGGAGGAATTGCACGACAATGTCACGCGGTGTCGCTCCAACCGCCATCCGCAGGCCGATTTCGCTCGTGCGCTCGCGCACCGACAGGAGCATGAGCGCCATGACACCGACGCCCCCGACGATGAGCGCAACGAAGGCGAGGCCAGTCGTCAGGTTGTCGAGCGCGTCAGCCATCTGCCGCTGAAGCGCGAAGAATCTGGCCGCGTCCTGGACCTCGAAATCCTGCGAACCGTCTCGCGTCGGACGATGACGCCGTTCGAGCTCGGCGCCAATCTCGTCCTTCGTCGCGGTCACGGATCGCACGTCGTTGACGCTCACGTAGACGGCGTTCAGCGACGTCGTGTTGAACATGCGGCGAAGCGCCGTGCGAATCGGCACGAGCACCTGGTCGTCTTCGTCTCCGTCGGCCAGAACGCCCTTGGGCGCAAGAACGCCGATCACGTCGAACGGGACGCCGCGAATCCGGATCTCCGTTCCGACCGGATCTTCAGCGAACAGCGCGTCGGCCACGCGAGCGCCGAGCACGACGACGCGGCGCGCGGCACGATCGTCATCGGCATCGAAGAATCGGCCGCTGCGGAGCCAAAAGCGTCGTACCGCCGGAAACGCCGGCGTCGTTCCGAGCATCCTCGTGGCGACGGCGCGAATGCCCGACTTCACCCTCACACCAGCCTCGATCCCCGGCGCAATCTCGGCGACGTTCGGCAACTCGGCGATCGCCTGGTAATCGCCGACACCGAGCGTCGTGACCGTTCCGCTGAGCTCCTTGCGCGCCGCCGAGCGTTTGACCTGGGCCGGCCTCACGACGAGGAGGTTCACTCCCATGCTGCGAATGTTCCACTGGATGTCACGGTCGGCGCCCGCGCCGATGGCGCTGGTGACGATGGTCGCGGCCGTCCCCGTACTCACGCTGGCGACTGCGAGCACCGCCCGCACTCGGTGCGCGAACAGCGCCCGGAGTGACAGGGCAATGCTCCGTCGCAGTCTCATCGCAAGGCATCGGCGGGATCGAGACGCGCGGCGCGGCGCGCTGGAGCGACGCCAGCAACGAGACCCGTGAGCGCCGCCGCGAGCAAGCTGATGACGACCGCCGCCGGCGTGACCGCGGCATCGAGGCGCATGCGGCTCGACGCCGCCTGCACCGAGAGGACGCCGAGCGCGATTCCGGCCAAGCCCCCGAGCACGACGGTGGCGGCCGTCTCGACGAGGAACTGCCGCCGAATGTCCTGCGGGCCCGCGCCAACGGCACGCCGGAGTCCGATCTCGGCAACCCGCTCGCTCACCGACGAGAGCATCAGCGTTGCCGCGACGACGCCACCGATGATCAGCGCGACCAGTCCGACGAGCGGAACGTACAACACGAGGATGCGCCGCATTGTGCCGACCATCTGCTGCACCGCGACCGACGTCATGATTCTGAAATCGTCTGACTGACCCTCGGCGATGCCATGCCGCGTTCGAAGAAGCCGGCTCACGTCGCGTGCCGCCTGTCGTTCCTGGCCAGCTTCGTTCACCACGAGCTTCGCGCCCGAGATCATGTCCGTGTTCGCCACGCGCCGCATCATCGTCGAGATCGGCACCACGATCTCGTTGTCGCGATCCATGCCGTGCATGTCGACCCCGAACCGCTCGAGCACGCCGATCACGCGAAACGGGACCGCGCCAATCTGGATCTCGCCTCCGATCGGATCTTCACCGGCAAAGAGCCCGCGCGCGACCGTCTCGCCGATCAGCGCGACGCGCGCCGTACCGGAGACTGCCGCGGCGTCGAACGACTCGCCGTTCGCGACCCCCCGCCCCCAGACGTGCTCCCATCGCTCAGACTCGCCGATGACGCGGACGGTGGCGTTCGACGATCCTCGGCGAACCGCCATGCGTGATCGCTCGGCTTGAACGTCCCACATCTGAATCGCCGGAACTTCCTTGACGATCGCGGTCACGTCGTCGAGCGTGAGACGCGATGCGCCAGACCGGGGTCCACCCATCATCGTCCCTCCGCCGCCGACGACGAGGATCGCCTGGTCGCCGAGAATTTGCCGGACGGTTCTCAGCATCTTCGTTTGCGCCGCCTGACTGATCGACAACACGAACGTCAACGCCGCCACACCCACCAGACTGCCGAGCATCATGAAGCTCGTGCGCAGCTTGTATCGAGTCAGCGACTGCAGGCTTTGCTGCAACAGGCGCTTGGTGGTCATCGTGCGCTCCGTTGCTGGAACAGGGTCGACGCGAGAACGCGATCTTCGTCGGCGATGACGCGGCCGGCGTCGAGATGGACAACCCGCCGCGCATTGGCGGCGACGGCCGCGTCGTGCGTGACGAGCACGATCGTCTTGCCCGACTCGTTCAACCCGGTGAGCACGCGCATCACTTCCGCCGCCGACTGGGCGTCGAGGTTGCCGGTCGGCTCGTCGGCGAGGAGCAGGTCGGGCTCGTTCACGAGTGCCCGCGCGATCGCGACTCGCTGTTGCTGGCCGCCGGAGAGCTCGCCCGGCGTGTGGCGCATGCGGTCGGCGAGGCCGACGGCATCCAGCGCGGCTTCTCCAAGTCCCGCAATCGTTTCACGGTCGGAGTAGATCAGTGGTAGCTCGACGTTCTCGAGCGCCGTTGTCCGCGCGAGCAGATGAAACGCCTGGAACACGAAACCGACCTTCCGGTTTCGAAATCGAGCCTGTGCGGCGGCGTCGAGATGCGCCACGTCCTCGCCGTCGTACAGGTACCGTCCTTCGCTGGGCTCGTCGAGCAGTCCGAGGATGTTCATCAACGTCGACTTGCCGGACCCGGAGGCGCCGGTGATCGCGACGAACTCGCCGCGCTCCAGGCGCAGCGAGACTCCGACCAATGCGTCGACGGTGCCGCCTCCCGGTCGCGGGTAGCGCTTGCCGATTGCCTGGAGCTCGATCACGTCGTGCCTCCGTTTTCCGTGTTCACGTCGCCGATGAGCACCTCGTCGCCTTCAGCGAGGCCGCTCAGGATCTCGTAGTCGCTTTCGTCCTTGATGCCCGTCGTCACCCAGCGCCGCTCGACGGCATCGCCCGCCGCCCGGCGTGACAGCACGTAGGCGCGCGCGCCCTGCCAACGAACGGCGCGAATCGGCACGGCGAGCGCATGCTCGCGCGTCTCGAGCGCGATGCGCACTGTGGTCGTCATTTCGGGGCGTAGCGTGCGGTCGCGCGGCGGCTTGAACTCCACGACCGTGACGTAGTCGACGACGTTGTCGCGGATCTCCGCGGTCGGGTGCACGGCCGTGACGCGACCGTCGAACTCGTGGTCGCCGTACGTGTCGACGATGAATCGCGCGCGCTGCCCGGCGCGAATGCGGCCGATGTCGGTCTCGTCGACGTAGGCCCACACCTCGAGCCTTGAAGGGTCGAGCAGCGTGAGGAACGTTGGCGCGGCGAAGCTGGCGGCCACGGTCTCGCCCTCCTGCGTGGTAACGGACGCGACGACGCCACTGATCGGTGCGACGATGCGCGTGTACGCGAGCTGTGCCGACTGAAACGCCAGGCTCGCCCGCGCGCCGTCTACCTGCTGCTCGGCGACCGACGCAGTGCGCTCGGCAACGTCGAGATCGGCCGGCGCGATGACACGGGCGTCGGTCAGCTCGCGCATCCGGCGAAGATTGGTCCGCGCATATCCTAGGCTCGTCTCCAGCTGCCGGAGCGTCGCCTCCGCCTCATCGCGGCGCGCCACGAGATCCCCGTCGTCGAGCTCGGCCAGGAGCTGGCCTTTGGCGACGCTGTCGCCAATCTGCACGTAGAGTCGCCGGACCACGCCGGAGATGCGCGAGCCGACGCGCACTTCGGCGCCGACGCGCGGTTTGATCACTCCCGTCGCCTTGACCTGTGATCCGAGATCGCGCCGGACCACGCGCATCGTGGTCGTCGCTCCAGACGTTGCGTCGGCGCGTGTGATGCCGCCGCGGACCAGAGCGACGCCGGCTAACATGAGACCGCCGATCGCAACGGATATTCCGACGTACCCCTTCACGCCTACCTCAGTTCAGATTCGAACCCAAGGATAGGCTTCGGAGTTTGCTGGATTGTTTCTGGAGGGTGACAGAGTGAACACTTCATCCGCATCGGAATGGACGCCTAACGAACCGCTGGAATTGCCAATAACACGAGAGGCCACACGCATACTGCTGTGTGGCCTCTCGTTCTACTGAGCGCGCCCAGAGGGACTCGAACCCCCAACCTTCTGATCCGAAGTCAGATGCTCTATCCAATTGAGCTATAGGCGCGTGACTGCAATATAGACGAGGTGCGGCAGGAGTTCACTGCCGGCAGGCACATGGGGATCCGCCGGCGTCGGTGGCTCGAGCGTGTGGCTCGCGGCTCGCAGTTTCCTCGTAGGCGTTTCTCCTCTCGCGACGGTTCCCCGGCAACATCATACTGAAAGTTCAGCTGAAAGCCGGCAGCACGCGTCCGCTTTCTTTGCCAGGAGGCTCCGATGATGGTGCGGACAATTACCGTGGCGACGATTCTGCTTGCGCTCGTGGCCGTGGAGCGTAGCAGCGGCACGGCGGAAGAGGCCAGGCTCACCGCGAGGGCAAACCCGCCGCTGGCGACCTTCGACCCGTGTTCGCTGCTCACCTACGAAGAGATCAAGTCGGCGGCCGGATGGAAACCTGATTCGAGTCGGGCCAAGGCCTATGGCAGCACGGGCAATTGCACTTGGTATGGTCCCAACGCACTGACGCAGAACATTGCACTGTTGGTTGGCCAAGGGATGTCGGACATGTCGAGCTCGAAGAAGATGGCCGAGTGGCGCGCCAAGCAGTACGCGGATTACAAGGTCACTGGCGCGATCGTCGAGCCCATCGAGGGATTGGGCGTGCCAGCCATTCGCAACGAATTCGGCGCCGTCGGCATCGAGATGGCGGTCGGAAAGCAGCTGGTAACGGTGAGCGGCCTGACCCTCAAGTTCGAGCAGGCGAAAAAGCTCGCCGCGTTCGTGCTCGCGCGTATGAAGAAGTAGCGTGCTACACACCGACCAGGCGTTGGCGACACGACTCGCTGACTATCGGTCGTCTTGACTGTTCGGCTCGCGCGGCGCGCGCTAGGTTTGGCCGTCTCTCCCGCCAAGCCATGACCGACCTCCGCGAGCAACTCCAGACGTCACTCGGCGACAGCTACGTCATCGAGCGCGAGCTCGGTGGCGGAGGCATGTCGCGCGTGTTCCTCGCCGAGGAATCGTCGCTCGGGCGCCGCGTCGTGGTGAAGGTGCTGCCCGCCGAGCTGCACGGCGGCGTTTCGATCGCGCGGTTCCGCCGGGAGATCTCGCTCGCGGCGCGACTGCAGCATCCCCACATCGTGCCGCTGCTCGCGGCCGGCGAGATCGACGGCCTGCCATACTACACGATGCCGTTCGTCGACGGCGAGTCGCTGCGCGCGCGACTGTCGCACGGCGAGCTTCCCATTCCCGAGACAATCTCGATTTTGCGAGACGTCGCGCAGGCGCTCGAGTACGCGCACGAAAAAGGCGTGACGCATCGGGACATCAAACCGGACAATGTGCTCCTCGCGGGGCGGTCCGCGGTCCTCACTGATCTCGGTGTCGCCAAGGCATTCATCGACGCGACGGCGGTTGATGGCACCATGACGTCCGTCGGCGTGGCGCTCGGCACTCCCGCGTACATGGCGCCTGAACAGGCGGCAGGTGACCCGGCCACCGACCATCGCGCCGACATCTATGCGCTGGGTATGATGGCGTACGAGATGCTCGCCGGCCACGCGCCGTTCGCCGGAAGAAGCATGCAGGGCATGCTGGCCGCGCACGTCGTCGAGACCCCGCCGCACATCGCGTCGCTTCGTCCCGCCACGCCACCGCGGTTGGCCGAGCTCGTGATGCGCTGCATCGCCAAACGGCCGGGTGATCGGCCGCAGACCGCGTCGGAAGTCGTTCGCGAGCTCGAGATGGTGGCGACGCCGCTGGACGCTTCGACATCCGGTCGCGCGCACTCGGGATCACGACCATCGATCGGAATTGCCAGCAAGCTCCGCGTCCTGGTGGCGGCCAGCGTCGTCGTGGTCGCTGCGGCCGCGGCGGGCGTTTTCTATTGGCGATTGCGGAGCGGAAGCTCCGAGTCCACGATCCGGACGCTGGCCGTGTTGCCCTTCGAGATCAAGAGCGGCGACACGTCGTTCAACTACCTCGAGGACGGAATCACCGACCACGTCCGCGACGCGCTCAACGCGATCCCCGACCTCACTGTCAAGGCGCGCAGTTCGTCGCAGCAAATGAAGGGCAAGGACGCGCGCGAGATCGGCGCCAGGCTTGGCGTCGGCGCGGTGCTGCAAGGGACCGTCGGCGGCTCGAGCGCGCGCCTCCACGCGACTGCGGAGCTGGTGCGCACGTCGGATGACGCCGCGCTGTGGAGCGGCACGTTCGACGGAGCGCCCAGTGAGCTCGTCACGATGCAGGATACGATCACGCGCGCGATCCTCGGCAAACTCCACCTGTCGAATGCGAGCGGCTCTCGCGCGGCAGCGTCGCACGGCGCTCGCGGCACGACCGATCCCGAGGCGTATGATCTCCTGCTCCGCGGGCGGTACGCCCTCGATCGCACCGACTTCGCCCGCGCCGAGATATTCTTCCGGCAGGCGCTCGCTCGTGATCCGCGCTTCGCCAGAGCGCGCGCATACCTCGCCGTGGCGCAGGCGGCTCTGCCGCTATTGGGCGTCGGCCCGCTCGACTCCATCAACGCCGTCACTCTGGACAATGCGCGGCAGGCATTGGCGATGGACTCCACCGTCGTCGAAGCGTACATCGCCGAGTCGAACGCGCTCGACAACGACATGCGTCTCGTTGATGCCATCGCGCCGCTCGAGCGCGCTCTCAGGATCGACCCGAACCACGTGGATGTGCTCACGACGTATGCGCAGGCGTTGGCCTACGTCGGCCGTGTGCCCGACGCGGTCGCCGCGATTCAGCGTGCGCACGAGCGCGATCCCCTCTCCATGTCGGCGCTTGGCATCAGCGGCTACGATTTGTTCATGTCGGGTCGAATCGACGATGGGCTCGCACGGTTGGAGGCGGCCATCGCCCTCGATCCCTCCCAGGCGATTCTCCACCGATCGCTCGGGTTCATCCTGGCCTTCGCCGGAAAGCCGGACAGCGCGGTCAAGGAACTGGAGACGGCGTACAGGTTGGATTCCGCAACGTTCGGCGGCCGCAGCTCTCTGATCTTCGGCTACGCGGCAGCGGGGCGGTGGAGCGACGCGGAGCACCAACGGGCGCTCCTGGAGCGCGAGCATCGAGGCACGTCGGTGAATTTCGAGCAGGCAATTGCCGACATTGCGTTCGGAGAGTACGACAAGGCCGTCGCCGCGCTCGAACGCTCCGTCTCCGCGCGCGAGCCGCTGCTGTGGATCACGAGTCTGCCGTGCGATCCTGTCTTCGACCAGCTCAAGTCCAGCCCGCGGTTCCAGGCGCTGCTGCAGAAATTGGGTGCGAAGATGTGTCCGCCGCGGCTACCCTGGCCGATCGCGGCGCGCCGCTGACACGCCCAAGACCACGATGGCCAGTCCAAAGAACGCGTCCTGCCGCGACGCCGGCGACATGAGGATCAGTAGCATCACGGCCGTGGTGAGCGCGATGTACAGCGCAGGCAGCACGGGATAGCCGACCGTGCGATACGGTCACTCGATGTCCGGCCGTTTCACGCGGAGAATGAACAAGCCGATCGTCGTCCGCGCGTTCCGTCGGGAGCGGAAGTGACATGGATTAGTACGGCGCCCGCAACGACTCGACGCGATGCGGTCTCAGGGTGAGCGCGACTCATTCCAAATTTGGAATGAGCCGCGTCACGCACGACATGGTACTTCCGCACGCCAGGTCGCGGTGAGCAGCCCGGCAGTCAGCCGGCCGACGATTCCTTCCGCCGTGCTCGCATGCGCGCGAACCGCTCCCGATGCCACGCTCGCTTGACGTCGCCCAGCTTGACCGTGATGTCCACCGAACCGCCCATGCGGTGAATTCGGCGAATCAGCCATTCGACGCTGCACCGATCGACGATCCCCCGTTCGAGCTCGGACATTCGCGGCTGCGGTATACCGTAGCTCGGGCCGATCGTGTGCTGTGCGCCGGGACCTAACGCACGTGCGATTTCCCTGGCGAGCTGAAGCCGCAAGCTCCAGACCGGATCGCGCGGTGAACATCGCATTTGGCAAGATCGCTCACGGCGCCAGTGAGAGCACAAGCATTTCCCGGCGCCGCAAGCCGATATCGCGCGCTGCTGCTACGGCGCGGTTCGCTCCACGCGCAGCTTCTGTCGGAGCGTCTTCCCGCCGACGTTCAACACGATGACATAGTCACCTGCCGCGACCGCGTTGCCTCCGCCACCACCAAAAGCGCTGGCCAGCGCGTTGCCGAACCCGAGCCGCTGCAGGAATTCCATCCCGAATCCACCCGGGTTCGACGGTTTTCCCGGCAGATCGAATAGCGGGATGACCTGCTGGAACATGCTCGGATCGAGCGCCGCTGCCGGAGCTGCGGCGGCCGCTGCGCCGGCTTGGGCAACCGCGCCACCCGCACCACGCCCGCCGCCCGTCCGCTGTTCGCCCGGACGCGGATTCCAGGGCGGCGGCGACCCAAACCCCGGTGCGGCGCCTCGCCCCGAAAACATGGCCATGACCGGACTGAAGTCGCCGGTTCGCACGAGCTGCCGCATCATGCCGGTCATCATGGGATTCGCACCGGCCTTGTCGAGCGAGTCGAGCACGAACGTCACGCGATTCATCTGCAGCGCCGAGTCGCGTTTCTGCACGGCGCCAAGCGGCGGCCGTGTTGCCGGCTTGCCGTTGAAGTTCCACGCCACACGGTTGATGCCCGGTGCGCCCGGTCCGTTCAGCGTTTGAACGGTGTCGCCCGTCGCGTCGACGATCGCGATCTTCACCTGCGGCTGCCGCGCGGCGAGCCGGTACGTGATCACCGCCCCGTACGGCGGACTCGCCGCCTCGAATACCTGGTGACCTTGCGACTGCCCTTCGACCGGCTTGTCGCCGAACTGATACGACGTCGGTGACGAGAAAAGGTGCGTATCCTCCGCGATCACTTTGTCGTCGATCTGCTCGAGCGCCGAAATGTCGGCGATCCAGATGCCGCGGCCGTGCGTTGCCGCGATCAGCTCGTGATCGCGCGGATGAATGCGCAGGTCGTGCACGGGCACCGTCGGCAGTCCGGTCATGAATCGCTGCCACGTCTGCCCCATGTTCGCCGACACGTACGCGCCGACGTCGGTTCCGAGGAACAAGAGATTCTTGTTGACGAGATCCTGCCGGATCACGTGCACGTAGTCCGGACCGCCGATCGGCAGGGTCGCGGCGATCGACCTGAACGTCTTGCCGAAGTCCGTGGTCACGAACACGTACGGCTTGTAATCGCCGTTCCGATGATTGTCGTAGGTCACGAAGAACGTCATGGAGTCGTGCGGCGACGGCTCGATTCGCGTGATGTAGGTGCCCGCCGGCACGCCGGACACGCGCGACGTGAGCTCCTCCCACGTGCCGCCGTCGTTCCTGGAGACCCAGAGCCGCCCGTCATCCGTGCCCGCAAAGAGAATCCCGGCGCGAATCGGCGATTCGTTGAGCGATACGACCGTGCAGTACGTCTCGGCGCCCGTCGCGTCGTTGGTGATGCCGCCCGTCGTCCGCATCGAGACACGAATCTTCACCGTGTCGCCCGTCGTGAGGTCGGGAGAGATGGCGTATAAGTCGTCGCCGCGCTTCGTCGACTTGAGCACCCGATTCCCGCCGACGTAAATCGTTTGCGGGTTGTGCGGCGAGATGAAGTACGGTGTGTTCCAGTTGAACCGCATGTCGAGCGCGGTCGAGTCGGTGCGTTGACGCGACCGCAACTCGGCGATCCTCTTCTTCTGCTCGGCCGTCGGCGGTACCGTCGTGTCGCGTCGCTCGACCAGCACCGAATCCTCGAGCATGTCGTAGATCGGCCGCCATTGCGGCTTCACGAGGAACGTGCTCTGCCCAGTCGCGTAGTTGAGTCGCGAGATCGCGCCGCCCTGCGACTCGGCGTAGACGATGTTGGGATCGGTCGGATCCTGCTGGGTCACGAAGCCGTCGCCACCGCCAACGGTGAACCACATCGAGTTCGTGATCGGTCCGCTGCGCCGCCGGCTCGGTCCGCACCACGAGCCGTTGTCCTGCAGCCCGCCGCACACCCGGTACGGCACCTGAAAGTCGTAGCTGACGTTGTACAGCTGCCCGATCGCGAACACGTTGGCGAACGTGTACGTCCCGCCCTGGTCGAACGAGATCGACACGCCGCCGTCGTCGCCGACGATCATCCGCTCCGGATCGACCGGATCGATCCACATCGCGTGATGGTCGACGTGGATGCCGACCGTCGCATTCATCGGCGTCTTGCCACCGTCGTTCGAGACCAAAACTGGCGTGGAGGACCAGTACACACGATCGGGATTCTTTGGGTGTACGCGGACTTGCGAATAGTAGAATGGGCGCGTGTCCTGATCGCTCGTGCGCGTCCAGGTGGCACCGCCGTCCTCGGACCGGTAGAGGCCCGACGGCGACTTGGCCTTCGGCTTCGTCTTGTCGGGCTTTGGATTCGGCGTTGTATCCGCCTCCACCATCGTGTACATGACCTTCGGATTCGACTGCGCGATCGCGATGCTGATTCGGCCCTTGGTCGTTTCGGGGAGTCCGCCGCCTTTCACTTCAGTCCAGGTCTTGCCGGCGTCGGTCGACTTCCAGAGCGCCGAACCTGGACCGCCGGAGTTCAGGAAGTACGGGCCGCGCACGCGCTGCCAGCTCGATGCCCACACCGTGTTGGGATTCGACGGATCGAGCGCCACGTCGACGAAACCGGCTTTGTCGGAGACGAACTTGATGAGCTGCCAGGTCTGGCCGCCGTCTTCCGTCTTGTAGAGGCCACGCTCCGGACTTGCGTTCCACGGCGCGCCGAGTGCCGCGACATAGACGATGTTCGGATTGGTCGGATGCACGACGATACGCCCGATCGCCTGCGTCTTCTCGAGGCCCATCAGCTTCCATGTGATGCCGCCGTCAGTCGACTTGTAGATCCCGCCGCCCGGCGAGATGGTGTTGCGCGAGTTGGGCTCACCCGTTCCCGCCCACACCTGCATCGTGTCGCTGGGCGCGATGGCAAGCATGCCCATCGAGACCACGCGCTGATTGTCGAAGACGGGTCGCCAGGTGACCCCGTTGTTCATCGACTTCCAGATTCCGCCTCCCGCCGCAGCTGCGAAGAATGTCTTGGACGGGGAAGGGATGCCGACCACGTCGGAGACGCGACCCATCGTGTTCGCGGGTCCGACGTTTCGCCAGCGAAAGCCGGCGATCGTCGCGGAGTCGAGTTCGAACGGTTT
>DATISA010000273.1:0-1917 GCA_035469245.1 Gemmatimonadaceae bacterium | reverse complement strand
CCGCCGAATGCGTAGAGTTGAATGCCGTTGGCCAGTGTCGTGCCGGCGTTGACGAAGCCCAACACGTCGTGGTTGTACGAGTCGCCGATCTTGAATGTCACTTTGCCCGGAACGGGAAGGCTCGGATCGTTGTTCCGCGGATCGCCCGTGAAGTACTGCTGTCGCAGATCCGGCGCGGCGCGGTTGGTGAGGCCACGATCACGAATCTCACCACCGATGAACACGTAGCCGTTCTGGCCAAAGCCCCATCCGCGATCGGCGTTCATGGCGAACAGCTTGCCGTCGTGGTGCGTGACGTCGGACTTCCAGTTGCCCGCGGGCGGCTGCTTGGTGTTGTACTCGCCGACCTGCGCCGTGATGTCACCGGGCGCGTTCGACTTGAGTACGATGTTGATGACGCCTGCGATGGCGTCCGAGCCGTACTGCGCCGCGGCGCCGTCGCGCAGGATCTCGATGTGATCGATCATGCTCGCCGGGATCGCGTTGAGGTCGACGGCCTCCGATCCGCGCCCGACGAAGCCGTTGATGTTGACCACCGCGCTCAGATGCCGGCGCTTGCCGTTGATGAGGACGAGCGCCTGATCGGGCGACATGCCGCGCAGCGTCGCCGGCCGCACGTTGTCCGTCGCGTCGCCGAGCGTGGTGCGCGGAAAGTTGAACGACGGCGCGAGCGCCTGGATCATCTGCGACGTCTCGGTGCGACCCGTGGAGCGAATCTCGAGCGACGGCAGGACGTCGATCGGCACTGGCGCGTCGAGTACGGTGCGCTGCTCGCCGCGCGTGCCGAGGGTCGTCACCGCCTCGAGCGTCGTGGCAGCGCGCGAGAGCGTGAAATTCACCGTCGCGGTCCCGCCGGCGGTGATCGTGACCGAGTCGGTGCGGCTCGTGTAGCCGATGAGACGCGCGGTGATCGCGTAGCGTCCGGCGGGCGCGGTGAGGCGGTAACTTCCGTCGCTTCTGGCCGTCGCGCCGTACTGCGTGCCCGCCAGAAGGACGCTTGCGCCTTGCACGGGTGCGCCGGCCGCGTCGACGACACGCCCGGTGACGGTTCCGGTGGCAGACTGGCTCGCGAGCGGCGAAACGATTGCCGCGGCGACGAGCGAGCTTCGAAGTGCGTGTCGGATCAGACGTGCGACCTGCAACATGAAGACTGCTCCCTTTGCTGGGTTCTCCGAAGGTTGTCCCTGGGGAGAAGGGGGAGCAAGTAAGGAAAACGTTACGTCGCGGACGCTGCGCGCCGAAGGAGGAGCTCTCTCTCTTTCACATTGCGCGTCATCTCCGCCGCGCGCTCGAACTCGGCGCGCGCTTCTTCTCGCCGGCCGAGTTTCTCCAGCAGATCGCCGCGTACGCTCGGCAGCAGGTGGTATGCCTTGAGCGACGGCTCATCGGCGAGCGAGTCGGCGATCGCCAGTCCCGCGTCCGCTCCGAATGCCATCGCGACCGCCACCGCGCGATTGAGCTCGATGATGGGCGACGGCACGAGCGCTCCCAACTCGTCGTAGAGCGCCGCGATGCGAGCCCAATCGGTTTCGTCCGCCGTGCGCGCGCGCGCGTGGCACGCGGCGATCGCCGCCTGCAGCGTGTAGTAGCCATGCGCATCGCTCAACTGCTCTGAGCGCGCGAGGGCCGCCAGCCCGCGGCGCACGAGCACCCAGTCCCACCGCGCGCGGTCCTGATCGAGCAACAGCACCGGCTCGCCCGACGGCCCGACGCGCGCGCGCAGTCGCGACGCCTGAATCTCCATGAGCGCCACGAGGCCGTGCACCTCGGGCTCGTTCGACGCGAGCTCGGCCGCATGCTGGCCGCGCCGCAACGCGTCGTCGCACACAGCAGGCCGCAGCCAGTCGTCCCCGGCCGTGGCCGAATAGCCTTCGTTGAACCCGAGGTAGACGACCTCGAGCACGGACGCGAGTCGCT
>DATISA010000272.1:0-2790 GCA_035469245.1 Gemmatimonadaceae bacterium | reverse complement strand
GACGGACGGCACGTCGCACGGCGAGATCGTGCACCGGAGCGGCACGCTCCACTTGCTGCGGCAGCCGCCGCTCGAATCGGTGACGGCGAAAGTGTCGGATCGCTTGAGTGCGTTCGTCGATACGCTTTTGCACTGAAGAGCACGAGCGCCGGCCGCGCTACCAATGGCCCGCATCGCCGCGGGCCAACGGACCGGGGAGCCCCTCGCCTGTGATTCGCCCCTCTGGCTCCGACACGCGAGCCGTGCTCTTCGCGATCCCGAATCGTTACACGTTGATCCGTCGGCCGTAGCAGGATCGTCGCGAAGTGCGATCGTGTCGCGCATGACGACCAATACCCGACGCTTCCGCATGGCGTGCATGGTTCTTGACGCCGCCCTCCTCCTGGGCAGCCCGGGATCGGGGACACCGGCAGGCTCGGCAAAAAGGCCAGAGCGCACGCTGGGCCATGGTGCAACGTTCAAGCAAATATCTTGACAAGATTGGCATAAAAGCATAATCCATGGCTCTGCCACCGTGCTGGGCGAGCCGGTTCCGCCGACTGATCGGCTGCACGGTACCGTCGGCGGGACTCCTATGTGTGACGGCAAAAGGCCGCTGGTGCCATGTCGAGTACCGGAACACGTTCTCGAATCGTTTTCGACCCGCCGAGCGTCGATCGACGATCGATTCAGCTCTCGGCGCAGGTATCACGATCGCCTCTCCGCGAGCGAATGGACGCGCTCGCGCTCGTCGTGCTGTACCTTCTGCTGGTGGCGGTCACGCGCACGCTGGACCAGGGCGACACACCCGGCTACGCCGTCGACATCGTCGCAGCGTTACAGGGCGAAACCGGAAGGTTGTGGGAGTTCGGGCATCTGCTCTGGCGACCCGTGGGCTTCGCCGTCGTGCGACTCATCATTGAAGTGGAAGGGCCAGCCATCGTACACAGTCATGGCACGTTGCTCGTGGCTGCCGTTCGGGTGCTGACGGTCATTGCGACGGCCAGCGGTGCTGCCGCGGTTCTTCTGTTTCGATTGTGGCTCGGTCGATTGGAAGTGCCCCGGCTCGCCGCCGCAGTTGCCACGGGCGGATTCCTGAGCGCGGCCGGCTTCATCAACTATGCCGAGACCGGTTCGGCCTACGTGCCCGCCTTGGCGATGCTCCTCCTCGCGTTCTATGCCCTCGCAGCGGACGACCACGGCCGCTCGGCCATGACGGTGGCGGTGGCGAGCATAGGCTTCGCGGGGGCTGTACTGCTGTGGGCTCCGATGATCCTCGGCGTACCGGGTGCGGCACTGTCGATGATTCTGCTGCGGGGAGCGGATCGCCCGCGCGTCCGTACCGCGGTCCTGGCTTGCGTGATCTCCGGCTGTCTCACGATCGCCGTCTACTTGGTGATCGCTCGCGCCGCGGAGCTGCACTCCGCACATGACCTGCGTCTCTGGATAGCAAGCGCCTCCCACGGCATCGAGGGTATCGGCGGTCTGCCGAGAGCGCTTGTGGGATTTGCACGGTCCATCGTGAACATGGGCCAGCTTGGGCTCGTCGTGAAGCGGCACCTCGTTCATGATCCCTACAACCCGACGACATGGCTCGACGTCGTTCGCGCCGGTCTCCCGAGACTGGTCTTGTTGTATCTCGTGTTGGGCGGGATCTGCCTCGTTCTGGCCCGCCGGACAAGCGGACGTCGCGTCCTTGCGTTTGCAGCGTGCAGCGCGGCACCGGTGATTGCGTTCGCACTCTACTGGCAGGGCGGCGATGTCGAGCGCTACCTGGCCTTTTACCCGGCGCTGTTCGCCGCCGCGGCATACGCGATGGCCCTGCTGCCGACGCGTTCGGTGCTGACAATCGGCCCGGTTGCCATCGCGACGATGTGCGTCGTGAACGCTCGCGCGATTGCACGGAGCAAGTCGACCCATGAGTGCACCCTGCTCGCGGATCGATTGGCGTCGATTCCAAGGACGCCGCGGAGTCCCACGCTCGTGATTTCGCCGCATGGATTGGACGAGATCGTTTTGATGAAAGTGCGATGCCCCACCTCGCCGGTCGTTACAGATAGCAGCGCGCCCGAAGTGCACGGCCTTGTGATGTCTAATTCCGCTTTCTCGTACGAGTGGCACAGTTGGCTCGCAGCGCGGGCGAAAGAAGTGTGGAATGCCGGCGGCCACATCTGGCTGTCGCGCCGCGCATTCTCCGCGGCACCATCAGCAAGTTGGAGGTGGGCTGAGGGCGACGACCCCAGGCTGAGCTGGCGAGAGTTCCCGGAGTACTTCAGACAAGTCGATATCGGATTACCGGTCGGCGGCATGGACGGTTTTGTTGAGCTCCTGCCGACCGAGCGAACCCGTGCATTCATCGCGGACAGGGCGACGACGACGACGGTTGCTGGCGAAGTACGCTGATCACGCGTCGTACAATCATGCCTACCCATCGTGCACGGCTTGTGACGAACGTCACCCACCGTGCTGCATCGCAGCTTGCGCAAGGCATCCCGCCGACCTACACATGGACGTGACCAGTTCTTCGTCGCGGCTATTTCGTCGCGGCGGTAGAGTATTCACGGACCAGGCCGTTCCATGATCAACTCCCCCCGACTCTTCACCGTATCGAATAGACTGCCGGTCACGATCGGTGCGGAGCGAGATGGGTTCATATTGCACCAAAGCTCAGGCGGTCTCGCGACAGGGTTGCGCGGGCCGCACCGGCAACTCGACGGCCTCTGGATTGGCTGGCCCGGCGAGCTGTCCTCGTTGGACTCAAGCCGGCAGGCCGAGCTCGCCTCGAAACTCGCGGAGCGAGGGCTCGTGCCG
>DATISA010000271.1:0-1527 GCA_035469245.1 Gemmatimonadaceae bacterium | reverse complement strand
AAGCTGAATCGGCTCAAGGCGCTCATCCCAAAAGCGCTCGAGAAGTTCAACGTTCAGCAGAAGAATCGTGAGCTGACGTCGCGCCTCGAAGGGCTCACGCATTACGGCGAGCTGACGGGTCAGTCGGAGGCGATGCGTGGCGTGTACCAGATCATCGACGCCGTGGCGCCGTCCACCGCGAGCGTGCTGATTCTGGGCGAATCGGGAACCGGCAAGGAGCTCGTGGCCCGCGCGCTCCACGCCAAGAGCGACCGGTCGAAAGGGCCGTTCTTCGCGCTCAACTGCGCGGCGCTACCAAAGGAGATTCTGGAGAACGAGCTGTTCGGGCACGAGAAGGGTGCGTTCACGGGTTCGATCACCGAGAAGCCCGGCGCGTTCGAGATGGCAAGCGGCGGCACGATCTTTCTCGACGAAGTCGCCGAGATGCCACCGGACATCCAGGTCAAGCTGCTGCGCGCGATCGAGTCCCGGCAAGTCCGCCGGCTCGGCGGCAAAAAGGAGATCTCGGTCGACATCCGGATCGTCGCCGCCACGAACAAGGATCTCCAAAGGGCGATCACGGACGGTGAGCTGCGCGAGGATCTCTACTACCGGCTCGCGGTGGTCGAGATCGTGCTGCCACCGCTTCGTGAGCGCACGGACGACATGCAGCTCCTGGCGAACGAGTTTCTGGCGCGCTACTCCAGCCAGAACGGGAAGCAGATTACCGATTTCGAAACCGCCGCCTGGGACTGGATCCTGTCGTACCACTGGCCGGGCAACGTGCGCGAGCTCAAGAACGCGGTGGAGCGTGCGGTCATCATGGCGCGCGGCGACAAGATCACCCTGACCGACGTCATGCCGCGCCACCTGCGCAGCTCCGGCGAAGTCCCGACCTCGCTGACGATTCCGGTCGGTTCGTCGGTGTCGGACGCACGACGACAGCTCGCGCTGCGTACGTTCGCGTCGACCGGCGGCGATGCCGCGCGAGCGGCGAAGCTGCTGGGCGTGAGCCCGGACGAGGTGCGTCGCGAGCTCATGTCGCTGCTGAACGGCGCGCCGCGAAGCGAAGAAGAAGTCGAGGAGGCCACGAACGGCAAGCACGCCAAACCCGACGTGGCGTTCGTCTCACGTCCGGCCGCGCCAAAGAAACCGGCGCCCAAGAAGCGCTAACGTCACGAGGAACCAGCCATGTCGCGCTACAATCTGGATGACGATGACCGTTTGGTCGTGATCGAGCAGCATTCCGCCGGCGCCGCGCCTTTTCTGGTCGGCCTCGCCATCGGCGCCGGACTGGCGCTGCTGTTCGCGCCCAATTCGGGTGAAGAGACGCGCCGGCAGCTCAGGCAGCGCGCAATACGCGCCCGGCGCGCAGCGGAGCAAGTGGCGAACGAGGTGACGGACACGGTCACCGATACCTTCCATGACGCGCGCCGGCGCGTGGAAGAACGAATCGATTCGGCGCGCGACGCGATCGATCTCAAGCGGCGGCAGGTCCGACGCGCCGTGGATGCCGGGCGCGCGGCGGCGGTGGAGGCGCGCGAGGAG
>DATISA010000270.1:0-2810 GCA_035469245.1 Gemmatimonadaceae bacterium | reverse complement strand
CTAAGGGACGATACGCCGCGTGCCAGCTGGCGATGTGCAGGCGAGCGATCGCTTCGATGTCAGCGCGCCGCGCGGCGCGCACGAACGACGTGATCATGCCCAAGCTACTCTCTCGAAATGAGACAATGCTGCACCCGCTAGCATCCAGCCGTGAGACGGCCTTTCGCGGCGCAGCCCTCAGAAGAAGAAGAACGTCCCTCCACCTTCGCGCCCGAACCGCGGGTTCACGACGTTGTTGAACACCGAGCCGAAGGTGTAGTTGATGCCGAGGAAGACAAAGTATTGATAATTGGTCGCCAACTGGCGCTGCTGGGTCAGGATCTCCTGCTCGGTGGCGCCGCGCCGCGACAGGTACAGCTGATTGTGAACCGCCGAGTAGTTGCCGCCGAGATTGAAATTGAATCCTTTGAAGAGCCGCACGTTCATGTTTCCGAACAGCGACGCGTAATTCTTGGTCGTCGCGTTGAGGTATTGACCGCTCGAGAGACCCAGGTCCACGGAACCCCACGGCTGGTTTTGCGACAGCGTGAACGATAGCGTGTGCAAGGGCCGGGTCTCGTGGAACGTTCCATAGATCGTTTCCTCCCGGTACTCGAACCCCTCGACGCCAACGGCGTACTGCATGGTGAGCATGCGGCGCGTCGACTCGGCGTACGGGAAGATGTCGAACTCGACTGCCGGCATGGCGTTGTAGCTGAACCGCTTGTTCTCGAACGTCGACGAGCCGACGACGCTGCGCCAGCCGACGGCCCATCGTGCACCGATGCTCTTGACCGCGAGCTGGTTGAACGAGTACGACCGGCGGATGAAGGTGGACGTCGCCGAGTCGATCTTGAAATCGCTCTGGTTGTAGTTCTCGTTCGCCGAAAGCTGGATCTTCCACCGCTGTGTGGTTCGGCTCGCGCCGAACCGGCCGCTCAGCCGCATGAACTTGTTGTTCCGGTCACCGTCCGCGTTGCCATTGAGCGATGTGGTGAAGACCCAGTAGTTCCACGGGTCGTGGCGCGTCTGCGTAACGATCGGCGTGCCGCCGGCAGACTGCTTCACGGAGATCTCGATGCGCTCGGCCAGCGCGGACCGGGCGAGAAACCGCACGAGCCCCTGCGCGAGCATGCGTGTCACGCCGCGTCGGGTTTCATCGGGTGTGGCCGACGCGCCGCCGACGTAATGCAGCGTGTCGCCAATGCCGGCGAATGTGCGCTGGCCAAGAAACGCGAACGTGAACTCGGTGCCACCGCCGCCGGTGTTCTGCGTGGTGACGAGAATGTGCACGTCGGCCACGGCGCGGTCGCGCACCCAGTTCACATAGGCGATCTCGGTGTGGATGAAGTCCTCGTCACAGCGAAACCCGCAATCCAGGAAGACGTCGATGGAGCTCGGCACCGCGGCCGGTTGCGACACGACTTGCGCGGCGAGGGGCGAGGCGAGCGCCGCGAGAAGCAGAATCGAGTACCGGTGCAGGTGACACAGGCGCACGTCGTCTCCGGGTGGGGAAATGGCCGATTCGGGGCAATTCGGTCCGACCACAACCTACGCCCTTCCCGGCCCGGACACACCGTCGAGTCGCGAATGCATCGACGGCGTGGACGCGCATGTGCACGTGACGGTGTACGTCTGTAGGGTTGGCGTCGGCCAAAAGCCGGCGAGCCGGCTGTCACAATCTCCCTACTGCCGACTTCGCGAGCGTCAACAACTTGCTCTTGTCCTGCTCGACTGAAAATTGGTTGGCCGTCGTTCCCATGACTTTGATGCTGATCGCGTTCTTTCCCTTCCGCACCCAGATGAATGGGTCACGAGGGGCCGGGTAAATCTGGTAGAACGCCTCGTCTCCGACGCCGCTGACCGGCTCGATCTTGATCGTCGTGATGGCCGGCGATTTCGCGGCCATGAACGCCCTCGGCGTGTGCATGTTCAGCGCGACCTGACGACTGGTGTCGGACGCGACTGGGTCGGCCGACCAGATGCATCCGTCGGGACTGGACTCCACCATTCGCTTGCCCGGTTTGCTCGATTGCTCGAGTGCCTTGCTCACTTCGCCCACGGTGAGTACGGTGCACGCTTCGATCCCCTGGGACGGCGCGGCGGAACGCGCGGCTGTTATCGAGAGGAGTAGTAACAGACCTGTCGCGGCCGAGGCGATGCCGTTGGTTTTCATGTAGCGCCCGGGTTGGAATTCATGTTTGGTTGTTCGGGCGGCGGCGTCGCTCACCCAGCCGGCTCGAACATGCGGCGCTCGATTGTCACCTTCAAGCTTGTAGCGCGCGCGTCACGCCGACCGTTGCGATTCCTTTGCACCGGCCTGCCGCGGTTCGCCAAGTCCAGCAAATCGATGCCGGCGAGCCGCCGAATGACTACCGACGAAGTCTTTTTGTCCATGCGGCTCATGCACTGACCGAATGGGCATCTCAGGCTATGTTTCCGGGCATGGAGATCCGTTGCCCGCTCGACGACGTCCTCGACGTGCTGCGCGTGCGGGGCGCCGTGATGGCGAACCTGCGCGCCCGAGGACCGTGGGGCATCAGCCTTCCCCGGACGCCGAAGGCGACGCTGCACGCCGTGACCGCCGGCGTGTGTTGGGTGCGCGTCAAAGGACACCCGCCGATCGAACAGCTCCCGGGAGACGTCGTACTCCTCCCGACCGGAGCAGCGCATATCGTGGCGAGCGCTCCTGCCGGACCGACGCGAACGTGGGGCAAGGTTGCCGCGGGGCAAGCTGGTAATCCCGCGCACGAATGCGTGTTCGACGGTGCCGGCGGTGGAAGTTCGACACACGTCATCTGCGCGGGGTTCGAGTACGATCACGAGGTCGC
>DATISA010000269.1:0-9900 GCA_035469245.1 Gemmatimonadaceae bacterium | reverse complement strand
CGCCAAGCTCGCCGACGCCATCGTGCAGGCCGCCGACGAGGTGTTGGCCGGCAAGTACCGCGATCAGTTCATCGTCGACCCGTACCAGGCAGGCGCGGGCACCTCGCACAACATGAACGCCAACGAGGTGCTCGCGAATCGCGCCAACGAGATCCTCGGCGGGGCACGCGGCGCCTACAGCCCGGTGCACCCGAACGATCACGTCAACATGGCCCAGTCGACCAATGACACGATCCCGACGAACATCCGGCTGGCGTGCCTGTCCGAGCTCGACGCGCTTGTCGGCGCCTTCGAAAAGCTGCGCGACGCGCTTGCGTCAAAAGGCCGGCAGTTCGACGACATCGTGAAGGCGGGACGTACACACCTGCAGGATGCGATGCCGATCCGCCTCGGCCAGGAGTTCACCGCCTACGCAGGCTCGATGACGCGGGGCACTCGCCGCGTTCGCGAGGCCGCGGACTACCTGCGGGACCTCGGCATTGGTGGCAGCGCCGTCGGCACAGGCGTCACGGTGGAGAAGGAATACCCGGCGCTGATGAACAAGTATCTCCGCCAGATCACGGGCCTCGAGCTGCGCGTCGGCGACGACCGCGTGCAGCTCATGCAGAGCATGGGCGACGTCGCCGGATTCAGCGCCCAGCTGCGAGTGCTCGCCATCGACCTGAGCAAGATCGCGAGCGATCTGCGGCTCATGGCGATGGGACCGCGAACGGGCATCGACGAGCTCAAACTGCCGGCCGTACAGCCCGGATCGTCCATCATGCCCGGCAAAGTGAACCCGTCGATCCCCGAGATGGTGAACCAGGTCTGCTTCCAGGTGATGGGCTGCGACACCACCGTGGCCATCGCGTCGGAGCACGGGCAGTTGGAGCTGAACGTGATGATGCCCGTCATCGCGTTCAACGTGCTGCTCTCGATGCGGATTCTGACGAATGCGGCCGTAGTATTGGCGGACAAGTGCGTCGCCGGGATCGAAGCCAATCGCGAGATGTGCGCCTACTGGGTCGAGCGCTCGGCGGCGCTGGCGACCGCGCTCGCCCCGCAGATCGGCTACGCCCGGGCGGCGGAGATCAGCAAACAATCGGTGAAGGAGGGGGTGCTGATCCGCGATCTCGTGAAGCGCGACGCCATCCTCCCGCCCGACGACATCGACGACGTGTTGGACCTCAAGAAGATGACGGAGATCGGCGTGCCTGGCGGGACACACGGGGCGGTAGCGGGCGGCTGACGATCGGGTCGCCCTTTTCCCGGGCACGACGCTAAATTCAAGATCGTGCGCATCACGACACTCGCTGAATACGGCGTCATCTGCGCGCTGCACCTGGCGCGGCGTGCCGCCGAAGGTCCGGTCACCGGTCGCGAGATCGCCGAGCTCGAGCGGCTGCCGGTCGACTATGTCGAGCAGATCCTGCTGCGGCTCCGCCGCGCGGGGCTCGTGCGCAGCACGCGCGGCGCGCGCGGCGGCTATGCCCTGGCGCGCGACTCCGAGCAGATCTCGATCCGCGACGTCATCGAAGCGTCGGAGACGACGACCTTCGACCTCCACTGCGTCTCGCACCCGGTCGGCGAAGAACGGTGCTCGGCCTCACAGACGTGCAGCATCCGGCCCGTCTGGCTGTTGCTGCAGGCGAAGATCGACGACGTGCTCGCCGGAGTGCGGCTATCGGATCTCCTGGCCGAAGAGGGCGAGGTCCGTTCGCGCGTGGGTCTGGTCAGCGCAGACGAGCACAATTCCGATTCGCGCGCGTTGCCCGTCCTGTAGCACGCCATGGCCTTCCTCGAGAGCTGGCGGGCGGACAAAGGGCTGCAACGAAAGGCCGCCGTTTACGTCACCGCGCTGTTCGAGGATCCGTCCGAGAATGACGTGGCATGGCTCGCGGAGCGCGCCACTCGCGGTGACGCCGACCATGCCCGGTGGGAGCTGCGCTACGCGCGCCGGGCGCTCGGTCTGATCGCCGCGCAACGCGATGCGCTCGACGACCGGACCGCGTCGATCGTGGCTCGCGAAATCTCGGAGGCGTTCGCCCGCGACCACAATATCGCGGCCGAAATGCTCGACACCGCGGAGCGTCAGTTCAACGTGCGGCTGAGCGCGTATCGCGACGGCCTTGCGGCCCGCGGCGGCGCGCCGACCTGGGTGCGAATGGGGCAGACGCTGTTCGCGTTTTCAGGCGGCAGCTTCAAGTCGCGCGACGCCCACATCGAGCACGCCGGAGAGCTGCTGTCCGGCTACCTCGACGCCGCCAACGAAGCGCTGCGCGCGAGCTTTGGAACGGCGATGCTGCCCGAGAACGTGCCGCCGAGCGCGCTCGTCTCGGCAAAGGGTGAACGGACGCGAAAAGGCTGAAGCTCGCAGGCTCCAAAAAAGGACGGAGCCCGATCACCCTCACGGGTGGCGGGCTCCGCCGTCGTTTTTGGCCAGGCTTTTGGCCAGAGTGCCGAAGGTGGGACTCGAACCCACACGGGCATACGCCCACTGCGCCCTGAACGCAGCGCGTCTACCAATTCCACCACTTCGGCAGAACAAAAAAAGTTAGTCGCCACGGCTGGCGGCGTCAACGCATCGCGTGTTGCTGCGCGTGGATGGGACTTCTATGTTGCGAGATCGCGCGACCATCTCGTCACGCACGCACTCGCCGCCTGCCGATGGCCAAGCCCGCGAAATCAAATGACGCGAAGGACATCAAATCGATTGCACGCAATCGGCGCGCGCGTCACGATTATCTGATCCTCGAAACGTTCGAGGCCGGACTGGTTCTCACGGGCACCGAGGTAAAATCGCTGCGGGAAGGGAAGGCGAACATCAGCGATGCCTACGGCATCGTTCGAGGCGGCGAAGCGTTCCTCCTCAACCTTCACATCGCGCCCTACGAGCACCGGGGCTACGCCAACCACGAGCCCGACCGGACCCGAAAACTGTTGCTCCACCGCAAGGAAATCCGTCGTCTCATCGGGGCCGTCGAGCGACAGGGGCTCACCCTCATTCCGCTCGAGCTCTACTTCAAGAACGGAGTCGCGAAGGTGGCATTGGCACTCGGCAAGGGCAAAAAGCTGCACGACAAGCGGGACGCCGAGCGTGAACGCGACGCCGCGCGCGAGATCGCGCGGGTGGCGCGCGCGCGATGATCGTTCCGGCGCTCGTTGCGCTGCAAATCGCCGCCGCTCCACCGCTCGTCATTCGGGACGCGCGGCGCGCCGTGCGCGTGCTCACCATGGCGAGCGCGAGCGGCGCGATGGTGCGTCTCGACGCGCTGCAGCCGATGCTGCCCGTGAACGTTTCGCACGACTCCCTCGCCTGGTACACCGTCGAGGTGTGGGGTGCGCGCATGCAGGTGCAGGCGGGGGCGCCGTCGGTCCGCGCGGGTGACGAGGTGTACCAGCTGGCCGCGGCGCCGCGATTGGAGAACGGCCGCCTCGTCGTGCCCGTGCAGCTCGTATCCGACGTCTTTCCGGATGTGGTGCCGAACGTTCGTTGGGATGACGACGCCAAGCAGCTCGTGGTCTTCTCGGTCGACGCGGCGACGCGGTCCAATCTGCGCACCGACGCCGCCCTGTCCGCGCCGGCCCGCCGCATCGAACGGTCGTCGTCGAGCTATGCGAACGAGCTGCCGCCGCCGCGGACCAGGCGCGGCCGCCGAACGATCATCGTCGATGCCGGCCACGGGGGAGTGGACAACGGAATGACCGGGCCGATTGGCGGCTGGCCCAAGATCTACGAGAAGAACATCACGCTCGCCGTCGCTCTCAAACTGGGCGACCGGCTTCGAGCGCGCGGAGTCGACGTGGTGTACACCCGCACGACGGACACGCTGATTGCCCTCGACGATCGCGGCCGAATCGCCAACCGCGCTGGCGGAGATCTGTTCATCTCGATCCACGTCAACGCGGCGAGCCCCACGTGGCAGGACCCCGGCGGCGCGCGCGGGTTCGAGACATATTTCCTCTCCGAAGCGAAGACCGAAGACGCGCGCCGAGTGGAACAGATGGAAAACGCAGCGGCGCGATTCGAAGACTCGCCCAGCGTTGGCCGCGACGACCCGCTTAGCTTCATCCTCAGCGACATGCAACAGAACGAGCACCTTCGCGAATCGAACGAGCTGGCGACGATGATCCAGCAACGGCTCCGCGCCGTCGAGTCGGGCCCGAGTCGCGGCGTCAAGCAGGCCGGCTTTCGCGTGCTCGTCACGGCATACATGCCGGCGGTACTCGTGGAGATCGGCTTCGGGACGAATGCGCGCGAGGCGAGGTATCTGTCGGACCGCTCGAGCCAGGACGCCATCGCGAACGCGGTCGCCGGAGCGGCCATGGACTATCTGAGCGCGTACGAACGCCGCGTCGGCGGATCACGCGCCGGACTCGGAACGGGCCGGTGACGACCGACTCTCCGCTGCGGAGCGTCGTCTGTGGTCTCGTCTTTCAGAATCCCATCGTTCTCGCTGCTGGAACCGCTGGCTACGGCCAGGAGCTGTCCGGCGTCATGCGACTCGACCGCCTGGGCGGATTCGTCAGCAAGGCTGTTTCCCTAGAGCCGCGCGCCGGCGCGCCCGCGCCTCGCGTGGCGGAGTTCGCGCGCGGGATGATCAACGCGGTCGGCCTCGCCAATCCCGGGCTGGAGGCCGTTCGGCGCGACCATGTCCCCTGGATGGCGTCGCACCTTCCCGAAACACGAAAGCTCGTGAACGTGGTCGGCTTCACGACCGATGAATATCCGGCGGTGATCGCGGGCCTCGAGGAATCGGCGACCGGCGCCCAGAGCGCGGCGATCGACGCGTACGAGCTCAACGTGAGCTGCCCGAACACGAACGCCGGCGGTATGGAATTCGGCGCGGATCCGGCGTCGCTGCGCCAAGTGGTGGCCGGCGCTCGTCGCGAAACTAATCGTCCGATCTTCGTGAAGCTCTCGCCCACGCTCGAGAAGATCGGCGACGCGGCACGGGTCGCGGGTGACGCGGGCGCCGACGGCATCAGCGTCGTGAATACGATTCCCGGTCTTGTGATCGACGTCGAGCGGCGCCGCCCGGCGCTCGGGTTCGGCACTGGGGGCGTGAGTGGCGCGGCGATTCTGCCCGTCGGCGTGCTGGCGACCTGGAAGGTGCGACGCGCGGTCACGCTGCCGATCATCGGAATCGGCGGCGTGTCGAGCGGTAACGATGCACTGCAGTACGTGATCGCCGGCGCGTCGCTCGTGGGGATCGGCACAGCGGCGATGCGGGATCCACGCGCGCCGGAGCGGATCGTTCACGAGATCGACGAATGGTGCCGGCGTCACGGAGTTGCGCACCTTCACGACGTCACCGGAACACTCGAGTGGCCGAGTTAGCATGAGCACGACGCCGATCATCGCACTCGACGTGTCGTCGGCGGACGACGCCCTGCGCCTCGCCGACGACCTCGGAGAGTTCTGCCGGTTCTACAAAGTGGGCAACGAGCTCTTCACCGCATCGGGGCCTGACGTCGTGCGCCGGCTGCGCGACGGCGGCGCGAACGTATTCCTCGACCTCAAATTCCACGACATCCCGAACACCGTGGCGGGCGGCGTCCGTAACGCCGTGCGGGCGGGTGCGCGCCTGGTCACTGTCCACGCCACGGGCGGCGAGGCGATGCTGAAAGCCGCCGTCGACGCGGCAGCCGGCGCGTGCGGGGTGTTGGCCGTTACGGTTCTCACGTCGCTGACGGATGACGTGGTGGCAGCGGCCTGGGGTCGGGACCGTGTGAACGTCGCGGACGAAGTCCTCCGGCTGGCCCACCTTGCCGCCAAAGCCGGAGCGCACGGCGTGGTCTGCAGCGGGATCGAGGCGCCGCTGGTCCGCGCCGAGTTCGCTGATCGGCTCGCCGTGCTCGTGCCCGGCGTTCGCGCAGCCGGCGGAGCCGCGCAGGACCAGGCCCGGGTGGTCAGCGCGCGTCAGGCGGCGGAGGCCGGCGCGAGGTACGTCGTAGTTGGCCGGATGGTGACCCAGGCGCCCGATCGCCGGGCAGCCATGCAAGCGGTGCTTCGGGACGTGGGCTAAGTGACCGGCCACCCTTGCAGCGTTACGGCGTCCCCTTGATTGAAGTTGCTGTCCTAACTACTCTTAGGGTCTGGCCGTAAACATCTATCGTTCTGAATTGTCTGGAGCGCCTGTGAAAGTCCGCACAAGCGTGAAGCCGATCTGCGAGCATTGCAAAGTCGTCAAGCGCAATGGCGTCACTCGCATCATCTGCAAGCGCAATCCAAAGCATAAACAGCGTCAGGGCTAATAATGGCTCGTATTTCTGGCGTCGATCTCCCGCGCGACAAAAAGGTCGAGATCGGCTTGACGTACATCTATGGCATCGGGCGCCATGCGGCGGCCGACATCATCGAGAAGGCGGGCATCGACGCGTCGCTTCGCATTCGCGATTTGACCGATTCTGACGTCAACAAGATTCGCGGCGTGATCGAACGAGACCACAAGGTCGAGGGCGCGCTCCGCACTGAAGTCGCGATGAACATCAAGCGATTGATGGACATCGGTTCGTACCGCGGAATCCGGCATCGCCGCGGGTTGCCAGTGCGCGGTCAGCGCACGCACACGAACGCGCGCACCAAAAAAGGTCCGCGACGGGCGATCGCCGGCAAAAAGAAAGTCACCAAGTAAGCCTTTTCGAGAACACATTCAGTTATGGCGACTGGGAAGAAGGCAAAGCGGGTCGTGGAAGCGGAGGGTATCGCGCACATCAGCGCGACGTTCAACAACACGACGATCACCATCACCGACACACACGGGAACGCCGTGTCGTGGGGCTCGTCCGGCAAGGCCGGGTTCAAGGGCTCCAAGAAGAGCACGCCGTTCGCCGCCACTGTCGCGGCCGAGCAGTGCGCTCGCGAGGCGTTGGGCCTGGGTGTGAAGCGGGTGCACGTGCGCGTGCAGGGTCCGGGTTCGGGTCGCGAATCGGCGATCCAGGCGCTGGCGACCGCAGGCCTGCAGGTGAAGTCGATCAAGGACGTGACGCCGATTCCGCACAATGGCTGCCGTCCTCCCAAGCGCCGGAGAGTCTAAGCAATGGGTCGTTATACCGGGCCGAGCTGCAAGCAATGCCGGCGTGAGGGAACGAAGCTCTTTCTCAAGGGCACCAAGTGCTTCACCGAGAAGTGCCCCGTCGAGCGTCGTCCGTACGCGCCAGGCCAGCACGGTCAAAACACCGCTCGCCGTCGCAAGTCATCGGAGTACGCCAAGCAGCTCCGCGAAAAGCAGAAGATCAAACGGATCTACGGCCTGAGCGAGCAACAATTCAGGAACACCTTCGAGCGTGTCACGTCGCTCCCGGGCATCACGGGCCACAACCTTCTCGCGGCACTCGAGAGCAGGCTCGATAACATGATCTACCGCATGGGCTTCGCTCCGAGTCGCAAAGCGGCGCGTCAGCTCATCCGGCACCGACATGTCGAGGTCGACGGCCGCGCGGTGGACATTCCGAGCTACGTGGTCACGCCGGGCGAAGAAGTGCGCATCCGCCAAAAGTCGCGCGAGGCGCAGCCTGTCCTCGCCGCGATGGATCAGTCGGCGCGTGGCGTGCCGCTGTCGTGGCTCGCGGTCGATCGGGACACGTTTAGCGGTCGGATGCTCGAGCGTCCGTCGCGGCCGAACATTCCGATCGCGGCGCAGGAGCAGTTGGTCGTAGAACTGTACTCGAAGTAAGTACCACGGTAGGGAGCGCGGCGCGTTGCGCCGCGCGGTGGGCGGGTGGGGAGCATCGGGGGCTTCGCCCCCTCGCGGTTGGGAGCGCCTTCGGCGCGAAAACGACGTTCCATGAACGATGTTGTCGCGGGACCGCAGGTCCCGCTCCCGACAGCAAGCGGGCGCAAGCCCGCGAAGCTTCCCACCAGGGAGCGCGAAGCGCGACCGGCTAACCGCCGCGCGCAGCGCGGCTCCCAACCAGGAGAAGTACCACGGCGCTTCCGCGCCGACGGTCGGGACCCTTACTCCCATTCGGGTCTGCCGCGCGTAAGGGGCGGGGCAGAGCGATGCCGGGCGACCGGCAAGACCAACCAGGAATCAACGCATGCCAAACACGATCGATCTCCGCGGACTCGTCCGCCCTCAGCTAGTCGAAGCGACCAAGCGTGAAGAGAGCACCAACGTCGCCGAGTTCCGCCTGCAGCCGCTCGAGCGCGGCTTCGGGCACACCCTCGGCAACTCCATGCGCCGGATGCTGCTCTCGTCGCTGCGCGGCGCTGCCGTCTGGGCGTTCCGAATCGACGGCGTGGTGCACGAGCATCAGACCATCCCGGGCGTCGTCGAGGACGTCCATCAGATCATCGGCAACCTGAAGACGCTCACGCTCACGCTTCCCGACGACGTCGAGGACGTGGTGCTCCACATCTCGCGGTCTGAGGCGGGCCCGGTCACGGCGGCCGACATTTCGAGCTCGGGCGGTGTTCGCATCGTCAATCCCACGCACCACCTGTTCACGCTGCAGGACGATCGCGACCTGAACGTCGACCTCTACGTTAACAAGGGCCGCGGCTACGTGGAGGCCGACCAGCATCCGGTCGACCGCGGGCTTCCAGTTGACCTCGTGCGCATCGACTCGATCTACAATCCGGTCCGCCGGGCCAACTTCACGGTCGCCGAGACGCGCGTGGGCCAGCGCACCGACTACGACCGCCTCGTGGTCACCGTCGAGACCAACGGCACCATCTCGCCTGAAGAAGCGGTGAGCTACGCGGCCGCACTGGCCCAGACGCACTTCCAGTACTTCGCGGAATTCGGAACCCACGCGTCGGCGCCGATCGGCCCGTCGAGCGACTCGGCAGCCGGCGACGGTACGAGACTCGGCTCCCTGCTCCGCACGCCGATCGACGATCTCGAGCTCTCGGTGCGGTCGGTCAACTCGCTCAAGAACTCGAACATCCGGACGTTGGGCGATCTGGTTCGTCAGACCGAAAGCCAGATCCTGCAGGTGAAGAACTTCGGCAAGAAATCGCTCCAGGAGATCGCCGATCTGCTCGAGCGCGAGAACCTGAATTTCGGGATGCGGTTCGAGGAGAACGGCGACGGCAGCGTACGCGTGCTCGATTTTGGCACGCCGCCCAGCCGTGCGGCCGCCGCGGCGCCCGACGACATGGAGGAGTAAGGCAATGCGGCATCGCAAAGCGGGACGGCAGCTCCGCCGGACCAGCGAGCAGAAACTCGCGCTGATGCGGAATCTCGCGTCGTCGCTCATCGAGCACGGCGCGATCGAGACCACGGAAGCCAAGGCGAAAGAGCTCCGGCCGTTCGTCGAGAAGCTGATCACCAAGGCGCGGTCCGGCACGCTGCACGACCGGCGGCTCGCCGTCCGGCACATTCACAAGCGCGCCACCGCGGATAAGCTCTTCCAGGAGCTCGGTCCCAAGATGGCGATGCGCAAAGGCGGCTACACGCGCATTCTCAAGACCGGCCACCGCAAGGGTGACGGCGCCGAGATGGCGCGCATCGAGCTGGTCGAGGGCTGAGCCATGAGCATCCCACGAAATCGCTGCTTCAGCTGCGGAAAGGGCGTCGCGTTCGGCAATAACGTGTCCCACGCCAACAACAAGACCCGCCGCACCTGGAAGCCGAACCTGCAGGTCGTACGCACGGTGGTCGACGGTAAGATCGAAAAGGTCAAGGTGTGTACGCGCTGCTTGAACGCCGGAAAGGTGAAGCGCGCCCCGCGCGGGCAGGCGGCCGTCGCGTGAACCCGATGCCGGCACCCGGACACACGGCATGAGCGGGGAGCTTTCGGGCTCCCCGTTTTCGTATCCGGACGCGAGACGGGTCGGACGTCAGCAGTCCAACCTTCTATTTTGCTAGCAATGCCAACTGCGCTCATCACCGGGATCACGGGCCAGGACGGTTCCTACCTCGCCGAGTTCCTGCTCGAGAAAGGCTATCGGGTCGTCGGCATCGTGCGACG